>PGXB01000015.1 GCA_002838945.1 candidate division Zixibacteria bacterium HGW-Zixibacteria-1 | reverse complement strand
ACATCTGAACACCTCCTGTCCTTCGGGACTCAGGATGAGAAAGAATCATAATAATAGTATCCTTTCTCCGTGTCCACTAAATCGGGGGAACTTCAGAGTAATTTATGAACAAAGATAAAGTTCTTGTAATTACTGTCGGCGGTTCGCCACAACCGATTGTCAAGAGTTTGAAGGAACACGATCCGGCTTATATTTATTTTATCCCATCATCCCTGACAGCGAATGAGATACCCGCAATAATTGAATCTGTATATGCTAAAGGGTGTAATGCCGTCAAAAAGATTTTCACTATTGTTGATTATAATGACCTGAAAGAGTGCTACAAAATATGTCATGAAGCAATTGAAGACATTTATTCCTTGGGATTAAATACCAAGGAAATAATTGTTGATTTGACCGGGGGCACAAAAATAATGAGCGGTGCCCTGCTTCTGGCCATTGCCGATCTTGGCTTGACAATTTCCTATGTTGGCGGCGAGCAACGCACAAAGGACGGCAAAGGCGTTCCTATCAATGGCACCGAGCGGATAATCTGCAGTTATCACCCCTATGATATGCTGGCCAAAGCATCCAAGGAACGATTCTGCCTGTGCTTTAACGGATACCGCTTTCAAAGCGCTGCCGTCATTGCGGAAGAGATATCATTGCGTGGCAGCAGTTCCCTGCGGTATATTTTCGGGGCATTAAAACAAATCAGTCTGGGATATTTCGATTGGGATCACTTTCGTTTTGACCGGGCTCTGCACGCCATTGATAAAGGACTGTTTGAATTGCACAGGCTGTCTTCTGAATACCACGATGATATCAAAAAGCTGACTGGATTCATTCAGGAAGTCACACAGAATAAAGAATATTTAACAAACCTGAAAACCGATATATATTCAACTGAACTTGTGCGAGAACTTGTTGCGAACTCCTGCCGCCGCGCTGAAGAGGGTAAGTATGACGATGCCGTGGCGAGGCTATATCGCGCGCTTGAAATGCTGGCCCAGTCACAGTTTTATGATTTGTATCGCCAGACGACATCAAAATTTCCTTTTGAAAAACTGCACAGCGTACTAAGAGCGAGATTAAAAAACGGCCGGGACGCAAGCGGCAACATAGATCTGGGGTGCTTTATGGCATTTGCGCAGCTTGCACATGAAAACAATGAGTACGGCAAATTATTTTTGGAAAATCGTGACCAGATCAGGGCCTTGATGAACCAGCGAAACACATCAATTCTTGCGCATGGAACAATACCGCTTGACAAAGGCAAATATGAAAATCTGTATAATATATTTAAAGATATATTTGAAATAAATGGCAGGCACTATGAATTTGCCCGTATAGAGGAAACTGACTTAATAACCATTGGCGTCTGACGAGTCTAAGTTATGAAAGAACAATTTAATGCTCTTGATCTGCCGGTATTGGCTTTCAGCGTCAAAGCTGTTGTCAAACAGGATATCCTTTGGAACTCCTTCCCGGGGAGCGTCGTACATGGGAATATTGGGTTTAGATTAAAAAAACTATCGTGCGTTGTGAAGCATCAGAATTGTCAGAAGTGCTTTCTTGTTCACTCTTGTCCTTATGGCGTTGTCTTTGAATCCCCCATTCCGGCTGACAGCAAGAGGATGAGGCTTTATCCGCAATCCCCGCATCCAATGAGGATAACAGTCTTTCCATGGGAAAAGCAGGTGTTGGTGCCTGAAGAAACGTTTGAAATTAATTGCTACCTGTTTGGCAGAGCCACTACCAGCCTAATGTTGATTCTTCTGGCGCTCGATGAGAGTTTAAGGGAGGGAGTTGGACGAATGAGTGCCGGAAAAAGGGGCCTTGCCGAAATTGTGACTATCAAGAATATTATAAACGACGATATAAAGCAATGGGATGACTTGAAGACAAATTATGCCGGCTTCATTGATACAACATCTCTATATATGTTGGCTAAGGAAATCAGAAACACGGATGCTTTGATTGAACTGAAAACACCGCTAAAGCTGATTACTGATGGTAGAGTCAATAATAATCCCACGGTCAGAGATATTTTGGCAAACCTTCTGCGCCGATTGAGTAATATGTCATATTTCTTTGGAGGTAAGGATGCGGATCTTGAATATGAAAAACTGCTTGAAATGGCGACTTCATTAACTTCAGAAAATGAACTGAGAAAAATTCGAGCGATACGATATTCCAGCCGGCAGGAAAAGGCCATCGACATAAGCGGAATCATTGGCAAAATGAATATCCTTGATTGTCCACCCGCCATTTTATCGCTGCTTCAAATGGGTCAATTCGCGGGCATTGGGAAGAATACATCTATGGGTCTGGGTGATTATATTATTGATTGATTTTTGGCAGAGGACTGCCATTTCATTATTCCAAACTGTCTGGAGGGATATTAGTTCTTGACGGTAATTATTCGATGTCGAAATCCTAAAACATTGTTGGAAATATTTGTAATTCATAGATCGGGAGGAAATATTAAATGGCATATCGTGATCTGACACAAGAGCCATTGGCTGTGGGGTTGAAGAATGCCACACCAGAAGCAAGATTACTTGTAAAGATGTTTGTTGATGGCTTAAATGAACTTATGCAGAAATCCGGATATGACAAAATCTGGTATCAGCCTGATGATTCCACGGCCTGGCTGATGCGATGGTATTGGATGTATCATTACAAATCAGAAAAAAGGGACTTCATAACCAGACTGAATTTTGAATCAAGACATTCATTTCAAATTAATTTCTCGCATTTTGGGGCCAGAATACCAGCTGAAGTGGAGTTTCTTCCAGAAGCGCTCATGAAAGACCTTAAATACAAGGGTTTTCCGGCCCATGTATTAATTAAAGATGCAAAAGATTGTCAAAAATATATGCCGTTAATAGCGGAGCATTATATTCGTATAAGAAGACATCTGGAAGCAGGCGGCACCCTGCCCCTGCGTGGCTGCAGTCATATCGAAATCGCCCTTGGTTCATACTTATCAATGAATGATAAGGCCACTTGGACAAGATGGGAAAAACCTGTTTTCCTCGGCAGACGGGAGGTCGATCTTTGCAGCTTGAAAGAAAAAATAGCCATTGAGATCCAGGGCGACTATTGGCACCGCCGCAAAGAAATAAAAGAAAAGGACACAAACAAAAAGGAAGACCTTTTGGCGAATGGCTGGTCCGTGGTGTGGGCATGGGAAGGAGGCATTAAAGAGAAGTTTCACCTGGTCCTTGACGCCCTTGATCAGGTCCGCAATGGGCAGAGATTTGTTGAGATTAAAAAGAAGTAATTTGTGACCAATCTGTGTCCATCGGTGGGAAAAAAATACAAAATCAGACACAAACAAACAAAAGAATATAAAAGAATAATTTCCATCTAAATCTTTGATAGTCAGCGTAATAGCTTGTATTTCAACGAATTGCGAAAACAGACATCGGAGAATCCCTGCCTCTCCGCATACAATAGTATGTTTTGGCCTGTCGGTCTGCCATAGCAGTCATTTTCCCAGAGTAATCCAGGTTCCATAGATATCCCATCCTGCCCGCATACTAGTATGTTTTGGCCTGTCGGTCTGGGCGCAACAGCGCCTTTTTCGCCTTCGGTCTGCCATAGCAGTCAGTTTCCCAAAGTAATCAGAGTTCTATAGATGTCCCACCCTGCCCGCCATAACAGGCAGGGAGCCTGTTTCTTGGCCTTCGGTCTGCCATAGCTGACGTTTTCCCAAAATAATCATAGTTTTTTGGAGGATTAGAGAGCCATTTGTCGGCGGGCCGCGTACAAAAATAATAACGCATCCTGATTCAGAGACTCAAATTATCCTGCCGCTTGTGGATTTTGATAATTTTTCATATATAAGCATATTGATCATCACTTGGCGATATTAAGGAGCAAGCATGGATAAATCACTGAAGTCCATTCTTTGGAATCAATGCGGGGCCGCGATAGATACCCTGGAAAATGCCATTCTGGAATGCCCCGAACAGCTTTGGGGCGACCGGTCGCAGCAGCCGGAATACTGGTATATCGCTTACCATACTTTATTCTGGCTTGACTTTTACTTCTCGGATTCTCACGAGGGGTTTACTCCGCCAGCCCCCTTCACTCTTTGCGAAATGGACCCGGCCGGACTGCTTCCGGAAAAAGTTTATTCGAAAGCAGAGCTTCTGGATTATCTGCAGCATGGCCGCAGGAAAGCCCGGGCGGCAATCGAGAATTTAACGTTTGAAAAGAGTCTTAAGAATTTTAAGTTCGGATCGACTGATCTCAGCTATCTGGAATTGATCCCGTACAACATGCGTCATGTTCAGCACCATGCGGCGCAATTGAACCTTATTCTGCGTCAGAAAACAAATTCGGCCCCGCGCTGGGTATTCAGGGCGAAGAATCATAATCAATAGCGACAAAGGGGTAGGTACGAATCTATAGTTAGAAATGACTCATTGTCCCATTCTGTGCTTATCCAACAGCGTCAGAAAACGCGGATTATCGCGGAGAGAAGCGAGTTCCGGAGCCCGATTCAACGTATTCACGGACAAGTTGGATGGTATCGTCAACAGGTAATCAAAAAGCTCTATGGCCTGATCCTGCTGTCCCGCCTGTGCATAGACGGTCGCGAGCATTCTTAAAGATCCCGGTCCGCTAAGAGCATCGTTTGATACCGGGTCAAGTTCGACGGCACGTTTTGCCAACTGCAGGGCCTTGTCGGTCTGATTCAATCCGGCATAGACATTTGCCAGCGAACTCAGAAGCTGGGCAGCATCGGGTGCTTTCGAAAACTTGCTTTCCAGCGGTACCCGGGCCGAATCATAAAATATTTTCGCAGTCTGCTGCCAGCCCATTAACGCATAAGTGAAACCTTTCATTGAGTAGTAATCGGAGCTGTCGGCATTTTCGGGAGAGAGGGCGTCACCGGGAGCAGTCAACAGGCTCAGGGCATGATCATAGTTTCTATCGAAAAGGTCATAATATACTTCAAGCCAGGTCAGTTCCGGCCAGCGGCCGATACAGGCGCGTCCCGCATCAAGAACTCCCCGGGCCTCGCCTGTTTCACCCGTTTGACATAGGAATGCCCATGACTTCACAATATAGGCCCATTGATGATTCGGCTGCAGGTCTATGACTTTATCGAATTGGGCTATTGCTTCCCGGTAGCGGCGGCAGTAATGATATGTGATGCCAAGCTCGTACTTGTAAAATGCATCAAGAGGGTCAAGTTTGACAACTGCCTGGAGTCCGGTAACAGCCTCATCCCATTTCCCCTGGCGGCGCTGCACCCAGGCAATGCTGGCCTTCGCCAGTGCATTGTTTGGTTGCAGTTCAATGACCCGCGAGAACTCTTCAAGAGCGCGGTCGTAATCGCGCAACCCGTGATAGTAGTACCATCCCAGAGCCTGGTGTGACTCCGGCGCGTTCGGGGCCAGACGCATGGCCATGTCTATCATCTTCCTGGCGCTGTCCAGCAACTGTGGGGACTGATCAACCTGCCCCCACCAGTAAATCTCGGTATAGAGGCTGCCCAGCTCGGCGTAGGCCTGAGCGAAATCGTGCGCCAGTTCGATTGCCTTGAGATGCATTCTCTCTGCGAGACGCTGTTCTTTCTGCTGGTAATAAGCCACCGAAAAATATTGTTTTCCCCTCAGATAGTAGTCGTAGGCCGCAGGATTAACTTCAATTTTTCGCGATAGCGCGGCCTGTTCCGATTGCAGCAAAGTAACATCCAGCGCCGCCGCGACTTCCTGGGCTATCGTTGACTGCACTTCAAAAACATCCGTAAGCACGGCATCATAGCTGCCCGCCCACAGGTGCGAATCGTCGGTAACTGCGGATTAATTCGGACGCGGTCCTCTGTTCCCTTCTTTTCCCAGCGAATGGTCCCTTCGAGTATGTAGTCGACATTCAGTTCTTTGCCTATCTGCCTGAGGTTCCTGTCCCTACTTTTATACTGCATGGAACTGGTGCGGGATATTACTCCCAGACCGGAGAGGCCAATCAGGCAGGTGGTGATCTCTTCCGTAATACCATCGGCGAAATACTCCTGATCCGACGCACCAAGATTCTCGAATGGCAGTACCGCCAACATTTTACGAGCACTATCTGATTTCGGCCTGTTCTGCAGGAAGTAAATAATTCCCAGACCACCGACTATGACTACTGCGGCAAGGGCAATAACGTACAGTGATACACGGGAACGGAGGATTACCACCGACGATGAACCGGTCAGCCGCCGCAAGTCGGCACTCAAGTCGGCTGCAGTCTGGTAGCGATGTTCCGGCTTCTTCTCCAAAAGTTTGCCGACAATGCGCTGCAATTCTTCGGAAATATCGCTTCGATAACGCGCCGGCGGTTCTGGCGTATCCTCGGAAATGGCCTTGAGCGTAGCGGCCGGATTGTCCCGCATGAATGGATTGATGCCTGTTATCAACTCATACAAAACCACACCTAAGGAGAAGAGATCCGAACGGGCATCGGCATCCCGGCCGGCGATTTGTTCGGGCGCCATATAACCGATCGTTCCGGCAGTCGATCCCGTCCGAGTAAGTCGATCGCTATCGCGCAAAACAGCCAGTCCGAAATCGAGAACGCGGGGGACATTGTCCCGATCAACAATGATGTTGGACGGTTTGATATCCCGGTGTACTACGCCCGACTCGTGCGCCTTGCGAAGACCGTTGCAGATACCCAGAGCCAACCCGGCAATTTCGTCCTGATCCAGGCGACCGCAAGCCACAATTTTGTCGAGAGGGCGCCCCTCAACCAGCTCCATGGCGAAAAACGGTCGGCCATGATGTTCTCCCACTTCATAAACGGCCACAATGTTGGCATGACCAAGTTTAGCCGCCGCTTGTGCTTCCCGCTTGAAACGCGATCGACACTCTTCGCTCTGACAAAGATGAAAAGGTAAAAATTTAAGCGCTACTTTCCGATTGAGTTCGGTATCTTCGGCAAGGTACACCTCGCCCATTCCGCCGGCCCCGATCTTCTCGATGATATGGTAGTGTCTGACCCGAGTGTTTTTGGTCAAGACGACGAATGATTGTGTCCTATCATCATTTGATTTGTTTTCTGACATTTTGCTTGTTTAAAATAATTTTAGGATAATATTAAAATATGTTCAATCAACACGTAAAGCAAATAAAATGATAAGTAAATACATCATGATTAGAGAGCTGGGTTATCTGTGATTATTCCGTAAGCCTCATAATACCTGTGACTTAGCCCGACACAAATTTGATGCAAGGCCTCCTGCTATCAATCCCACTATTCGTTCTTTATCCACCTATTTCCCCGCAGTTCTCACTTTATACTGCCTAAATCTATCGATTTGGACCGGCAGAATATACCCCTGATCTGTATACAAAATCAGGGGAGCCTCAATTTTGACCCGCTCCGTGGTGAATTTAATTCGCCGCAATCTCTTTATCGATCATTAGCAGGTTTTTCAAATACTGCTCGGCATCCTGATTGACCTCGTCGAAAAGGTTGCGGATTTTTCCGGTGGGAAGAATCGCTTTCACCCTTTCATTTATAATTCTTACTTCCGGTTTACCGTCGACTCTGCCGATTTGAATCGGTGTCCAACTTATTCTCCCGGCTTCCAGCAGAAATTCATCAAGTTTAACAGGCGGAATGGAAAAAATGAGTTCGAATTCACCATGCGGCCCGGCCAGGAATATCCATGGTGGCAGATTATATCGCCCTGCAATCTTCAATACCGCCGGGTCGAGCAGGTCCTCCATTGGCACATTGATCTCAAAACCGATGTTGTTAAGACGCATCAGTTGATCCAGCGTGGCCAGAGCACCGTCACTTGTATCCATACAACAGGAGGCGTACTCTCGAAGCAACAACCCTTCCTTTATGCGGGCGACAGGTTTGTAATTCATGCTATCTTTGTTTGCTTTACTGTCACCCAGATAGCCAAGAAGAGCAAAGGCGCTTCCAAGACCCAGCGGCCCGGATGCGAACAAAAGATCATCGCACCGGCCTCCCATTCTGGTCATGAGCTTGCCGGACGGAATGATCCCAATAGCTGCAGCACCCATTTGCATCGCATTGGAGAAATTGGTATCACCCCCCAAAACATAAAAACCGTATTGCTCGCAGGCGTCTCTTATACCTTCCTGCAGCTTTTTTAAATAATCCCTGTCAATATCAGGCGGCAGGGTTTCATTCAAGAGCAAACCCAGCGGCTCGGCACCGACCGCCGCCAGATCGCTGGCATTCACGGTAACTGTCATCCACCCGATAAGATACGGATCGCTGTAAAGACCGCTCTGAATTTCCTCGACAATGGAATCGGTTTTGACGGCAAGAATGATGTCTGTTCCGGGCAAGTGTATAAGTTCAGCATCGCTCTCATGGAGCAGATTGCACTGATGCCGTGAGCGCGGGAACATTTCGGCCAGTTTTGAAATGAAACTGTTCTCTATAATTTCATTTAATTTGTGCATACCTGAATCGCCATATGTTTTAATGTGAATGTTGCGGCATTCGCCGTAACGACCTCGCCGTCGAATTCCAAAGCCATCGGTTTAGTCGATGCAATAGTAAGTTTTGAGGAATGCCGGCATTGAGTCAGGTGGTTATTTTTCGACGGCGGCCGACTCAACTTCCACAGTGTCAATATTTTTCCGGAAAGAGATTTATTTTCCACCAGATGGACATTAAAATATCCACTGTCGATTTCATGCGGCGAATCATAACGAAAATTTCCGGAAAAGTGCGGATTTTTTACGACGGCCAGGTTATCGACATATACATTTCCGATATTGTCATCATCAATACTTATTTGCACTTCCCTGGCCCTAAATGAAACAAGAATTTTCAATGCTGCATAGACTATAGCACATGATGGTGCGTGCTTTTTCAGGAATCTCAATATACTGCCGGGTGTATTAAATAAACGGTTGGCCTCGGCGGTTATACCAATGCTTGAATTTATCAGCCAGTATTTTGTACTTTGAATATCGTTATCCATGGAGTATGCAATAATTCCCGCGTCATGAGGTCTAACACTGCCGAAGTCTATACGACATGGAATATTTTTAATCATACTGTCATTACAAAACGGCTTATGGAAGTCATTGCTCGACCCGAGACCGATTGCACCCAGTCTTGTCTTTTTTGCTACATCCTCAGGCGCCTCCATCAAGGCATTTACCAGCAGATTTACAGTGCCGTCTCCGCCGGCGGCGACAAAATCACGCTCGCCGCCTGCTATCCACTGCAAAATAACCGCGCTCAGGTCAGATAATTTATCCAATTGATAGATATTAAAAGATCCCAAACGAGTCCGAACCTCCGACTCTATTTTCTGCCATTTTTGCAGGGCTTTTCCGCCGCCTGCCTTCGGATTTATTATTATCAGCATAGTTCATCCTCGCATCATCATATCTGCTCTTTCATAGGCCGCAGCCAAAGGGTGAAAACAAAAGCCGCATATAATATTATTATGGAAATCGTCCAGTTCGGGCGGGCCGCTGTCGTGATTGCGGAAAGCATCAGTATAAAACTATGAACGACCGGAGTAATAGCCCGGTATGCTTTCTTTTCATCGATAACCTGGTGAAGTCTTCTTTGCGCCGTTATGGACATGGTTAACCCGGCAAGGATCAAGATGAGTGGCGGCAGGATTTCCTTAAGAGACGCAATGTCTTCATAAATATAGTACAGCGTCAACGCGGTCGAGATGATAGCCGTTATTGCAAATATATCACTGACTATTGCCGAAATATTGAATCCGAAAACAACCGGCATGGTCAGATATCCGGTCGTTCGGTCGGCAGAGATATCCTTGTAATATCCGGTCAGAACGAAATTTGCATACGCAAAAAATACGGCGAGAACGGTTAATAAGAGCGCGGGTGAAATGATATTCGACTCACTCGCTGAACCATTCCCGGATACAAAGCCTATCAGACACAATAATGCCACAATCCAGGCATTATAAAATGGGCCGGCCCACCAGCGACGCTTAATATAAGTATAGCTGGCCAGGCCGATTATGGCCAGAGTACAAAGAACGATATTAATCCATGATGCCAGAATAAGTAGGAACCCGCTTAAGAATAAACCGCCAAGGCTGACTATGGCCACATCCCGACGCCTGATTTTTCCCTGCACCAGGGGCCGGTATGGCGATGAGAGCGAGTCGGTATCGACCTGCATGCTGTCGGTCAACGCCTGGCCGAAACCGTATGACAGCAGAAATATAACTGCGTACATAATGCCACTTGCCAGGGAAGTCAATTCTGATAAGGCCAGCCCGGCAATGCCGGCAATTCCCGAAACGAAAAACAGGTAAGGCCGCATGGTAATGACATAGAGACGCAGGAAACTCAGCGAGCAGATGTATGCGGGATGATTATCTTCGGCCGTCGTTCTCGGCTTATCCTCCGATGAATATTTATTATTCTCCCTTAATAATCTACAAGCAATCAACAATCCGGCGGTACCTCCCAACACACAGGCGGCATTGATAAAAAGCTCAAAAATGCTTGAAATTGAAAGAGGCAGGTATAACCCCTGACGAATATAAAAAGTAATATCAATAATCCCCAGGTAAACCGCCATTGAGGAAGCGATCAGAAGGCAGAGTTTTCCATAATGTTTGCACCTTATCAACCCGATGCCACCAACCATCAGGATAAAGCCAATCAGTATGTCGGCATAAGGAAAAGCCGATTCATATACTGATATCACCTGTCGATTTGTTTCGCCTGATAATCCGGCTCCGCCGAAATAGACCACCCAGAAGGCAAAGTCCAGTAATGTCCCCGCAAACATCAGGTATGCCAGGATGTGTCTTGCTGAAATATAGCTTGCTGTTTCCCGCATTTTGTTACTCTTGCCATAAAAACTATCAATATGACTATATATCCAAAAAATATTTCCAGTTTGCAATCATCCTTTAGTGAATTATAAGCTGCCTGCTTTTGCCATTCGGACTAACCTCCGCCGTCGCAAAGTAATAACTGTCCTCAATATTCGCGGTACCGCCATATATCTTGTTGGCTTCCCTCATGCTGATGATGTTGATCCCGCTGAAACCGGTTATCCTGAGTGTTTCCGACATCTTCTGAGGCGTGCAGCCGAAAGTCAGCGGCTCCTTTATTGAAGCGCATAACTCCAGCAGCAGGCGATTGCCTTTGTAATCGGTCTCATCGTCAACCAATTCGGGCGGCACAAAGTCGAAAACAATCCGATTATTGGGACCCAGTTCCGCCAGCCGCCCAAGCGTCTCAGAGACAATTTCCTGGTTCAGGAACAGCGTGACCCCTTCCCAGATAAAAAGCGCTCTCTTATCAAAGGCAAACCCGGCCTTAACCAGCTTTTCGGTTATCGAATCTTTCGAGAAATCCATTGTAACATAGGTAACATTCGCCGGCAGCCGCCCCAGCAACCTTCGGGTAAGTGTCTTTTTAATCAACTGAGTCGATTCCAGATCAAGTTCGAATACCCGAATATTCCGAAATTCCCTGACCCGCAGGTAGCGGCTGTCATACCCGGCTCCAAGCAGGACCACCTGCTCAAAACCGTCATTCATGCACTGCTTCGAGTAATCATCCATATATCGCGCTCGCAGAACAATTGCTTTGCGGATGGACGGATTGAGAGTATGCATCTTTTGGACCATCTGCATTCCGATTTTTCCGGAATAGTAGGGAGCATACTGATCCTGGATAATTCGCTTCTCCGCCGGTAGGGACAACTCGAAGGCTTTGGCGCCAGCCGACCACCGTGCAAACAGGAAGCCGCACGGTTTCTCGATTGTCTTGTCATATATGCGTTGCATTTTATAACTCCCTTCTCTCAATATTTTCTGTCAAACACAGGTTTGATAACGCCGACTTCAAGCAGCAGCGGATAAACTATCAGGTTCACGCCGATAGCAATCAGCAGCAGCCAGTAGATAAATCCCGGCGCCCGGTCGAGCATTATGAAAACCGGAATGAAAAACAGTGCGGTCAGGTTATTGATGATGCTCTTGTAACCCGGTTTCCAGTGCGTTGTCACCAGACACGTGATCGGGAACCTGATCGGCGAAATCACCAGGATGATTAATATTGCCGTATAGGCTGTCGGGTAAATCGGCGGCAGCTTCAGAAAGTAGAACAGGAACACGGAGAAGAATATCGGAGGCGCCCCTACTGAATACCCCGATGCCAGGAAGCCTTCTTTGCGGGAATATTTCCATGATGCCGTAACGGTTGCCAGTACCACCAGGGGCAGACCGGTTCCTTCAATAAAGAGGCCGCACTTCCAGAACAGCATCATCGGAACAAAGGTCAGGCCGACCAGGTCGGTTATGATATCTAGAACTTCACCGGATGTACCGGGAAATTTCTCCCGCACTTTCATTGTCCGTGCCATGGTGCCGTCGATACGATCGACAAAAAGCACCAGCAGGCTGTACCGGGCCGCCGCTTCGAAGCGGCCCCCAATTACCGCCGCCAGCGCAAGGGCGGCAAATGCCAGGCCGGTCAGGGTGACCAGATGCGGCAGATAGTAAATATATTTTTTCATGCTCTCCTCCCCTATGCTATAAGCAGGCGCCCCGACCAATAAAAGACAGGCGCCGCAAAAATGAGACTGTCAAATCGGTCCAAGATCCCGCCATGGCCGGGAAGCAGTCCGGAGAAATCCTTGATCCCGAGATTGCGCTTCACATGTGAAAAACAAAGGTCCCCAACAGTCGCAGAAAATGATACCAACACACCAATACTTATCAGGACAAACATGGCAACGCCGGTCAACAGAAAAGCCAGCAAGAAAACAGCGCCGACTGTCGAAAGGGTGCCTCCTATCGCGCCTTCAACTGTTTTGCCCGGGCTGACTCTTATGAGAAGTTTGCGTCTTCCAACCAGACGACCCCAGAGCTGTGAATAGCTGTCGTTCACCGCCACCAGAAGGAACAGAAAGGCAAACGAATTTTGCCATGATCCGCCTGGCGCCAAGAAAAGATGCGCCAGGCAAATAACAATCAGCATGACAGCCAGGGTCAATAGCGATTTCGAAATTTTCTTCTTCCTGAAATTTTTGTGAAGTTCAAATCCGGCAACAGCGATGACTCCGGCGATTACCGCAATTGTCGCCCAGCGACCGGCATAGCACGCCGACAGCATGCCACCGACAATCACCAGATAAACACCATATTTTACCCAATCTGAGATTCTGGCAGTTAATGGCGTTTTATGGATCCGATGAATCAGCGCCATCAGAAATCCTCCCAGGCCAAACAGCCCGGCCGCGATTATAATCACTTTTGCAAACATTCTCTCCTCCTCCTATGGAACCAGAAGCGTCACGGCTCCAGGTATGACTGAAATATCAAATTCGGTGCCTTCGCACCCGATATTGCCGTCTCCAAAGAAAGACAGCTTTTTATTGGCTACTATTCTAACCCGGTGTGTACGGTGCATGTGGACATTGGACATGTTGACATGACGTCCCGAAGTCGTTCCCGCCACGGCCGCGGTGTAATTCTTCAAGCCCCACCCGGCCTCAATTGTAAATAAATCCAGACAGCCGTCATCGTTGACCGCATCCGGGCAAACCTTGAATCTTTTTCCCAGCACAGCCTGATTGGCGATAATAATCGAATATGTTTTGCTTGTGAATGATGAGCAGTTGCAGCTCATGCGGGTGCGTACACCCCGTCCGATGCTGCTGATGAATGCAAGAAGCAACCCAAGAACATAAATCCGGCTGCCGATGATGGAAAGCGGTCGGCGCCGCAGGGGCAGGCATTTTTTCAGGGCCGTTGCATTTATGACGGCGTCTGCCGGAAGACCCAAGCCGCCGACAGTAATAAAATGCCAGCCATTAACGCAAATGCTGTCGATACGACGGGTCGAACCTTTGATAATTATGTCACACGCCTTTTCCACATCATTGGGGATGTTTATTTGATCCGCCAGATCATTGGCGGTTCCGGTGGGGATGATGCCGACGGCAACCTGTGACGGAATCACACCATTGACCACTTCATTTACCGTGCCATCACCGCCAACCGCCACGATTATGTCGAATCCCTCCTTCACTGCCAGACGAGATGCCCGGGTTGCATGTCCCGGATAGGCGGTTCGCAGAAAGTCAACGTCGTGATCGGCAAATTTGGCCTCAAGCAGCGCGGTGAGTTTTTTATCTCTCCCTCGCGCCGATTTTTCGTTAATGATGCATTTTATTTTCATTGCTCATCCACCTCGCTTTGCCTTATGCCGCCTTTCTGATGCGGACGGCATGTGTCGCTTTGAGCCAGTAGCCGAGAATATTACCGAGATATTGTGACGGCTTCGGCGGATATATTCCCGATCCGGCCAGGGCCGCCGCCGTATTGGTGCAGTCAAACCGCAGATTGTTTAATACATAAGGCTCGAAAATCATGATAACGTTTATAATCTTTTTTAATTTTCGCGGCAGGAAACGTGATACCCAATGAAAGATCGAGTTCTTGACATACCGGGGCCGTCGGATCGGTGCAGTTCCGTGAGCATGATTGATGTACTCAACGGTTTGAGAGACAATCTCTCCTACAGTCGGCTGATTATCTATTCCGGCAGTAATATGGTAAATTTTCCCGTGAGCGTCATGCGTCTTGAACATGATATGACAAATCGCCGCGGCGACATAATCGACCGGCACAATATCCAGAATCGAGGCGGAGGAGCAGGGAAGCACCGGCAATGTTCCCCGACAGATAAATCTCAAGGGTGCATAAATAACATTGAAGTTGTTCAGCCGTCCGGTTGCCGAATCACCGATGACAATGCTCGGTCGGAATATAGCGATGGGCAATTGCGGCATCAGGCTTCTGACATGCTGTTCCGCTTCCCACTTCGATTTTTCATAGTTGTTGGAAAATTGCGGATTTACCGGGATTTGGTCTTCATAAATCATATCACGGCTGCGGTCGCAAACATAGGCGGTGCTGATATAGGCAAGCTGTCTCAGGCGGCCGTGATTGTAAAGGCGCCGCGCAAGGGAGGTTATATTTTTTGTCCCTTCTATATTGGTAAGACGGGCCGTCTCGAACGGCTGGTCGAACTTTGTCCCGGCCGCGGCATGGATAATATGAGTGATTTCGGACTCAAGTTTACCGAGGCAGGATTCACTTAATCCAAGATTGGGACTGGTGATGTCGCCGCAAAGTACTTCAATCCGATCGGTAAATTCCGCCATACCCATATCCGAGTAAAGATTGCCGAAAGTCTTAAGAAGTCTTTTTTCGGCCTCGAGGCTGTTCCTGCCGCGCACAAGAAGGATTAATTTTGCGGCCGGATCGTCGCGCAGAATTTCGCAGGCGATCTTCCCGCCGATATTGCCGGTGGCTCCGGTTATAAAAATTGTCCTTTTCATGATTGTCACCTTTTCCATTTTTGTTGCTCCGGCGACTATAATTGCAACTGTGATGCCGGATATTCGCCAGCCCGGACATATTCTGTAACCCGTTGATTATTTGTGCTTTACGCGGATCACCCAACGTCACGGGGAAGACTAAGTGTGGCTATTTTATATCCATTCAATTAGCAGGTTGCCACTCAGGACGCCCGGGACATTTTGGCAGACCACTGTGCAGGCAAGCAGGCGGTTGATTTTTTCTGTTGCATTATTTCGGCCTGACCTCTATCATTTTGGTGGAAGTTTCGAAAAATATTCCAAATCTATCCGGATGGTCATCAATGACGGATGATGAGCCTCAAAAGAATTCAAGTGAGCCAAACGATGCTCTTCGTGAAGGGACGATCGTGTCCCATTACCGCATTCTTGAAAAAATCGGTTCAGGCGGAATGGGTGATGTCTATGCCGCCGAGGATCTTGGCCTGAAACGACGGGTGGCGCTTAAATTTCTGCCGGCTGCTATGACCGCTGACCCTGAGACGAGGCAGCAGTTTATAAGTGAAGCTCAGGCGGCGGCTGTCCTGAATCATCCGAATATTATTACGGTCTATGAAGTCAACGAGCATCAGGGCCGGCCGTTTTTTGCCATGGAGCATGTCGATGGTGTTACGCTCGACAAGTATATTCATGATACCGACATGAGCCTCCCCCAAATAATAGATGTTACCGTGCAAATATGCCGTGGTTTGAAAGAAGCGCATAAGCTTGGAATCATCCACCGTGATATCAAGCCAGCCAATATCATCATCGACAATTCCGGGCGCGCAAAAATCCTGGACTTCGGGCTGGCTGTAACTCACCGCGGCAGGGAGATTTCCGGCCTGACGTCGGGGACCATGGCTTATATGTCGCCCGAACAGATACAGAGCGGAAATATTACCGCCGCCTCCGATTTGTTTTCGCTGGGCGTCATGCTGTACGAGATGATCGCCGGGAAAAAACCATTTGCGGGCGAATATGAAGCATCGCTGGCTTATGCAATTGTCAATGATCAGCCACAGCCCTTGAACGAATTGAAACCTGACCTTCCGGACCAAATCATCGATGTCGTCAATCGACTGCTTGAAAAAAACCCGGATAACCGCTTTAGGGATGCCTGCGATGTCGTGGATGCCCTGCAAATGCAATGTTCACCGGAAGAAAACTTCCGGTTGGGAAAGTTTGGCCGGCGCTCCCGCCGGACATTTATAATTTCTGTCGTCGGTCTGATTGTCGTGGCGGCCATAATCTTCGGCGTTATGAGCAAATTCTGGAAACCAACCCCAGCCCAGAAAATCCTGGCGGTTCTCCCCTTTGAAAATCTTGGCGAAAAGGGCGATGAATACTTCGCTGATGGCATGACCGATGCCGTCACCATGCATCTGGCTAAATTCAGCGAGCTTGGCGTTATTTCCCGGACTAGTTCCATGCAGTATAAAAACACCGATAAAAATATCAAACAGATCGGGTTTGAACTTGGCGCCCAGTATATTATGACCGGAACCATTCAATGGGATAAAAGCCGGAATCCAAACCAGGTAAAGATCAGTGCCAGTCTCGTGCGAACCAGCGATGATACTTATCTCTGGACGGAATCCTATGAACGAGTGATCGACAAGGTATTCACTCTTCAATCGGAAATCGCCGAAAATGCAACACGGGCCTTGAATATCGCCGTAAGCAAGTCCGAGCGGCAGATGATGCAGCGTGAACCAACACAGAATCTGGCCGCCTATGATTATTACCTTAGAGGCAACGAATACTTCAATCGAAGCTGGGAAAAGGAGGATATCGAAATCGCCATCGGGTTATACCGGAGGGCAATCGAACTGGATCCTGAATTCGCCTCCGCTTACGCCATGCTTTCGCGGGCGCACGGAAGCATGTATTCGGAATTTTATGATCGCTCCGAACTCCGCCGAACGGAGGCAAGGAATGACGCCGTCAGAGCCCTGGCCATCGATTCGGATTTGGTCGAGGGACATCTGGCCATGGGGTACTGCCACTACTGCGAGATGAATTACCCGGAAGCTCTTAAGGAATTCGCAATAGTGCAAAAATTGCAGCCCAACAATCGTTATCTATACAATGCCATCGGGGCGGTACAAAGGCGGCAGGGCAATCTGAAAGAATCGGTCGAGAATTTTTCGCGCGCACTCGAACTTGACCCGTTGTCATACCTGAGAGCTTTCGATGTTGCGTTGACCTACGGTTTGATGCGCCAGTATGGCAAAGCTGAAGAATATCTTGACCGAACCATCCTCCTGGCCCCCGACTGGCCCCTGCCGTACGTGTACCGGGCATGGATTTACATTCTTCGTGACGGTGATGTAAAAGAAGCCAGGGAAATATTGTCGAGCGCCGCTGGTTATGTCAATTTTTCGACCTCGAAATATTACTGGTGGCTGGAACGCATTGTTGACGATGATTACGCTGAAGTCATCAGGGCGACCGCGCCCGGAACCGATACCGCCGCCTATTATATTCATTGCGCCCAGATGTACCGCCTCATGAATCAAGCTGACCGGGAGTATGCATACTCCGATTCGGCACGCATCATGCTTGAGAGGCGATTGTCCGCCGGGCAGGAGGAGGCCAGATATCACAGTTATCTGGGATTGGCTTATGCCGGGATGAGGCAAAAAGAACCGGCCATTTTTCACGGACGAAAGGCGGTCGAATTGCTGCCGACCAGCCGGGATGCTTTTGATGCCATATTTCTTATGGTCGATCTGGCGGAGATCATGGTTATTTTTGGAGAGTATGACGAGGCTGTAAGCCAGCTTGAAAATCTCCTGTCAATTCCCGGATTTATTTCAGTTTCCTATCTAAAACTTGATCCTCTATGGAAACCGCTTCGCGACAACCCGCGTTTCCAGCAATTGCTGCAAAGCGGTACCTGAGGCGGAAAAATTCTCAATTATATATCAATTCTCCGAGGTAATTCCGTAACGGATCATTTTATCTTTAAGACCCTTGCGGGTGAGACCAAGAATTTTTGAGGTTCTGAGGATATTGCCGTTTGTCTCTTTAAGAGTCGCGGTAATAATTTCACGCTCGACTTTCTCAATAATGTCGCGCATCCGGCCGCCGGCGCTTCCCCGGCCGACATCGCCGGATACGGAACCGAGAACTTCGGCCGAAAGATCGGTCGTATCGATCATGCCGTCGGTGTCGCTCAGCACCGCCGCCCGCTCCAATTCATTTTCGAGCTGTCTGACATTGCCCGGCCATGAGTACCGGACAAGGTTATCAAGCGCCGTCGGCGAGACCGACAGATCATCGCGTCCCAATTTTATTTTCAGTTTTCTGATAAAATGATGAATCAACAAATGTATGTCCTCGCGTCTCTGCGAAAGAGGCGGCATTTCAATCGTAAAGGTGTTGAGTCGATAGTACAGGTCGCGTCGAAAGTCCCCGCGTTCGATCTCTTCCTGAAGATTCTTATTTGTCGCCGAAATAATGCGCACATTGGAAAATTCTGTTTTGGTAGCTCCGACCGGCCTAATTTCGCCGGTTTCGAGAACGCGTAATATGGCCACCTGGGTCGAGAGCGGTGCATCGCCTATCTCATCCAAAAATATGGTTCCCCCATCGGCCTCTTTGAACAAACCCTTCTTGTCGCGATCGGCCCCGGTGAAAGCACCCCTGACATAACCGAAAAGCTCCGCTTCCAGAAGCGATTCGGTTTTCACCCCGCAGTTTTTGACCACGAATGGTTTATCTTTGCGGGTGCTGTTATAATGAATGGCCCGGGCAATCAATTCCTTTCCGGTTCCGGTCGGGCCGGTGATGAGGACAGGCGAATCATTGTGACTGACTTTCGAGGCGGTCATCAGGACCCTTTTAATGGCTTCCGATTTGCCGACAATATTCTCGAAGGAAAAAACCGAACCTATCTCAGATTGCAGACGGACATTCTCGTCGTGAAGCCGCCGCTGTGACAGTTTCAGTAATTCGTTTTTGCGGGCCACCTCTTCAAGCAACAGGGCATTGCTGAGAATCTGCGCCGACTGGGAAACAACGATCCCGGCCAGACGGCTTTGATCCTCATTGAAAGGACCCTTCGATTTGTCTCTGACGAGGGTGGTCAGTCCGATGACATCCCCCCGGACAACCATCGGACAGCAAAGGATCGATTTAAATTTCCCGTCATCGGAATCAAGCCCTTTAAATCTCTCATCAGAATCGAGGTCGGCAATTTTGAGGATTTTTTTCTCTTTTAATACCCATCCCGAAATCATGCTGCTGACGCGAAAAGGGATTTCACCTGGCGGCGACTTTTTGCCGCGGACGACGGTCACAAGATCCTCATCCTTTAATCTGGATATGAGATTGACGACCCCCTGCGAGGCATCAGTAATATCAACCAATTCATCAATAATGATAGTCATTATATGATTGGTTTCGCATACACGGCAAATTTTGTCTATTATGCGATTGATACTTCGCAATTCATCAAGGGCGCTTTGAAGGCCGCCTTTATTATTCTCTTCTGACAATATTAACTCCGGAGAAAATCACTCTGTCGTATTTAAAAAGCGTATCAAATTTTATATTGTCAAGTCGAATATCAAGCTGATCGGGCATCAACGATGAGATTGATACTAACCACCTGTATAGCTCATATCCATCTTGTTTAAGACATCGGGGCCTGCATCCAATACTGTATCTCATTGAAATACAATCATGTACAATTATCCGGCCGTGTCGCCAAATTCAGGCATCCGGCTTGCTATTCAAGCAAACTAAAGCAAAATAAATAAATTCCTCAGTTAAATTGGAAGGAGACCGGATGGAACAAAAAGCACGAAATTCCGCTGACAACAAATCAAAAAACTCACAGCAGGAGAGAAAAGAATGAAAACGCTATTTGTGTTTTTGGTCATCGTGGCTCTTGTGGTCGTCGGTTGCGAAAAGTCAATCGAACCTGTCGGCCATAGCGCCGCCAATGTTTCTGATATCGACGAGGAAATGTCGGCCCTGATGGCAACGGCCAAAACAACTGCCTTCTATCCGCCGCCCGCCGGATTGGTGACGGTCGGCTATGATGGAAACAATCTCGACTTCTGGCCCTACTCCGGAACCGATTTTTCCGGCACCCCGCAGGATCCCATCAATCTTATCTTCTGCGGCCATGCCGACCCGCGTGATATTCGCACCGCCCTGATGTCACTTGACGGCGACCGTACCGCCTTTGGATATCCGCCCGTACAGCCGTTCAACAGCACCTGGGAGGATGCCATCGGCGATATGCAGACCTCTTATGGTACCGGCGAAGGCTGGAACGGCAGCCCGGTTCAACTGGCCTGCGGACCCTACGGGCCGCTTCGCTTCCATATTCGCTTTTTCAAAATGGGCGAATGGACCGTGGCCAATGCCCATTTCGAAGTGCAGATTCCCGGCACCGCCGATCATCAGGTGCTGAGCTGGGAGAAGGCCGAGCAGTTCGTTATGGTCGATCTTATTCGAAGCGGATTGGTTGACCCGTCAACCGGAATTGTACCGACCGACCAGATCAATGATTCCCCGTTCCGCACGATCATGAAAGACATTTACAACGAACTGCCGCTCGAAATCCGCGGATTTATCGAGGGGCCGCTCGGCAATGTCGGCGCCGATGTTCCGATCGGCACCGACGGGCATGCTCTTGTCATCAACATCCTGGGCGCGCTTCCACCCGTAAGTAATGTCTATGTTCAGGACTTTATCATCAATTACGGACAGGTCGTGCCGCGCCCGTTCTGTTCCTCCGGGCCGATGGATTATGTTTACGTCGAAGGACCGGTACAGATGACACAGACCGTCAAAGTGGCCCACGATGGTTCCTATGCCATGGATTTTCAAGCTTCCGGTACTTTGACCGTCATTCCCTTTGACCCGATCAACATGGTTCCCATCGGCGATCCGTTGACAGCCGAGGTCCGTGAAACGCATGCCGGGCGGATGAATGAGTGGGGCGAGTGGTCATCAAGCGTCGTTTATCAGAAATTGATGCCGGTGACCGAGCCCGGTTCGGGGCGCTTGTTCAAGTGGCTCCATGTCGGCACGGGTGACCGTGACGGCTTTATGGCCAGCGTCTGGTGCGGGGGCGGCCAGTTTGCTTCCAAAGCCAATACCGAGGAAGCGGCGGGTATTTTGAGCGCCTCAAATATGCAGCAATAAATCTCTGACCATGCAGCCCGCCTATCATCGGGCCGGCGCCCCCCTCATGGCGCCGGCCTAATTTATTTAATTGTATTGATTAATTTACCTTACATCGTATCTTAAAAACATCACGAAGGCGCCGGCGAAGGCCAAGAGGATATAAAATATTATTATGCCGAAATCAACCAGGGCCGGCGATATTGCCTCGGCGAACACCACCCCCGGGACCGCAAACCGCGGCAGGCCGCTGATATCCAGATTCTCCTTGGTGCGGTCACCGCTCATGGTCATGCTTTGACTGCCGTCATCGCTTATTGTAAAAGCCAGCATCACCTTGCCGTTATCCCCCGTTTCATCCTGCTTCTGCTGAACGAATTTATAAAACTCGTTTCGATAATTGTTGATCGCCTCTTCGTAGCGATTCTTGATCTCGACATCGGTCCCGGCCAGCGACATTGCCCCCAGCTGGTAAGCGGCCACCGGCGAAATCCGCGACAGCGAAAAAGCCAGTTGCTCCTGACGAATTTTCCGCTGCCGAAGATCCTCGCGGAGCCTTAGTTCATGCTGCATGATTTCCGCCTCTATCTCGCGGTGCAGGGAATCTTCATACTGCATGATTTCCCACATTTTCTCCTCATCCAGTTCCACGCCATTCCCGGTCTGGTTGTACTTGTTCCACCTCTCTTCGGTGCCGCGCATGAATTCATCCCACTTGCTCTGGGCAAATCCGGTCAACTGGCCCTCGATTTCCGCTACCCGCGGAACATAGACCATGCTCCCGGCCGCCAGCACTCCCACCCTTGGTATAATCATGACGGCAAGAACCCAGACCACCAGGCTGATCAGAAATGATATCGATGAGGCTTTTGTGATCGAGGATATCAACACTCCCAGGACAATGAAGAACGTGAACAACCCCAGCGACAGACCCATGAAAAATATAATTTTCATCCAGTGATCGGCCGACAGCGGGACATTGAACAACATTATAAGGAGGAACCCGAGAAGGATCGGGATGCTGATCGGAACCACCAGTCCCAGCCATGCCCCGAAGCACTTGCCCATCAGAAAATTGGCGCGTGAAACGGCATTCGACATTATCAATTTCAAGGTGCCGTCTTCGCGCTCGCCGTTAACCGCATTATATGTAAACAAGATGGCGAACAGCGTCAGAATAAACTGGGTGATGAATGAAAAATCGAGAAAACGAAAGACCGAATAAATCGGGTCATCGGAATAGGCGCTGTTCTTAAGCTTGGCGCTTCCGCGGTTCGATACCGCGGACCACCGCCCGATATCATAATCGAGACCCGCCACGAAAATCTGCATCGGGTCCGGTTTGCGATAAACGGTCGTCGACATCCTACCCCATGACGTTTCCTGCCTTACTTCCTGGTCGACCATCAGGGCCGCGGCATCATACCGGGCCGACATCACCCGATATTCTTTAATTCCGGTATAAATCGAAAGCAGTATCAGAATCGAGCAGACCACAAACGCACCCACGAATTTGGGACTCGAAATGATCGCCCGCAGTTCTTTATTAATCAAAACTTTCAGCATATTTTTACTCCGTCGTTATATTCTATCTGACATCATAGCGGACAAAGGCCAGAAACGATCCCGCAAACAGAAACAGGTTAAGGATGCCCAGTAACCCAAGGTCAACAACGGCTGATTCGAATGAACTCTTGAAATCATCATTCGAGAATGTAAAGGCGGGCAGTTCGGTGGCATCTATCTGTTTTGGCTGCTCGTCCTCTTCGCCGCCGCCGCCGCTGCATGATTTCGAGGCGCGTATTTTCAGCATCCCGCCGGGATTGAGCCCGGTCTTCTCTTTTATGAATCTTCCATATTCGGCCTGATAGGCGAGCGCCTCATCATCAAACTTATCCTTCAAGTATATTGATGTTCCCGCCAGGTACGATGTTGCAAAGGAGAACAATGTTACCGGCGACAAGCGAGCCAGGGTGAAAGCCAGACTCTCCTGAACCCTTTGCAGATTATTCCGCTCTTCCCTCAGGCGTGAAGATAAAGCATTGAGTTTGGATTCGCGGATATTGGTCAATGAATCCATGTATTCATTGAATTTCATCATGGGATCTTCATTGGGGTTGGACGTGGCCGGGATCTCAATGTTGCGCATGCTTTCGCGGAATTCCTCGCCCAGCTGGATTGCCAGACTCGATTTCTGGTAAGCGATTTCATCGACCGACGGGACATCGACCGATCGCGCCGCCAGCAGCACCGAGGCCCGCGGTACGATGTGGACAAACATCACCCAGATGACGAGCAAAATCAGGAATGAACTGGAAGAACGATGAGTCAGGGCCGAGACAAAAATCGAAAGCGACAGAAAGACGCCGAAAAACAGAAGGCCGGCCAGGACAATCAAAAATAATCGGAGCCACTCCATCGCGGAAAGACTCATGCCGAGAATCAGAAACAAAAGCACGCCGACCAGTATCGCGATAACTATCGAAGTCGTCAGAGTCAGATATGACCCAAGCAGCTTGGCCATAATATATGTTCTCTTGGGAACAGCATTGGCAAAGGTCAGCCGCAATGTCCCCCGTTCTTTTTCTCCGCTGATGGCGTCATAGCCGAGAAGTATAGCGAATAGCGACAGGATCACAGCGAAAATAAATTCGAGATCGATAAATCGGAAAATCGCATAGATCGGATCCTCATTGAAGCGGCTGTCTTCGGTCGGGATATCGCCCCTTCCCGATATGACGGCGGTTCGCTCGATGTCATTCGATACGCCGGATACAAGGGCGGCCAGTGGTTCAGGCGGCAGAAAGACACGGACATCATTGACATCCATCCAGTCGGTGACACCCTCCAGCGCCCGCGCCTGTTCGGTCCTCGATGCATCATATTGCGCCAGACTCAACTTATGCCTGACTGCTCCGACATAGAAGGTTGCAATGATAAGCAGGGCGCAGACGCCGAACATAATAACGAATTTGGCTGATCCGGTCAAATCCCGAATCTCCTTTTCAATTAATATGCGTAACATCGACACCTCCGTGCTCCTGCCGAGTTGCATTCATCCCGCTCATATATTGCATGTAAAGCTGTTCCAGATCTTTATTGACAATATCACCGGCCGATTCCTGCATTATTATTCGGCCGCGATCCATAATAGCCACGACATCGGCGACCTCTTTCGCCCGAAAAATGTCATGGGTCGACATCAGAATGGCTTTATTTTCATCTTTGAGTGATTTCAGCAATTCGATAAACTCGCGCCCCGCTTTGGGATCAAGACCCGAGGTTGGTTCGTCAAGAAGAATCGCCGGTGCATCTTTCAGAATGGCGATGGCAATGCCGCATTTCTGACGCATGCCCTTGGAAAAACCCTTCAGCTTTTTATAATGAAATTCTTCGGCCAGCCCGACCCGAAACAAAACATCATGAAAGTCCGAGCGAGTGTACTGCTTTTTTCCTCCGATCCTGGAAAAGAATTCAAGGTTCTGCATCGCCGTAAAATTCGAATACAGCATCACATTTTCGGAAACAAAGGCGACATTCTCTTTCGCCTTCAGCGGCTCCCGATGCGTTACAAACCCGTTAATAAAGGCCTCTCCGGAAGTCGGCTCGATAAAATTGAGAAACAGATTTATGGTCGTTGTCTTGCCGGCGCCGTTCCCGCCAAGAAGGACGAAAATCTCTCCCGGCTTGACATTGAACGAGACCCGGTCCAGCGCCATGACGCCGTCTTCGTACTGCTTGGTAAGATTTATCGCTTCCAAAGCCGGAACATTATTTGAATTCTGATCTTTCATATATTTTCCTTTCAAGCTTATCGTCGTGACAGTCGAACGCCATAGGTGACCACACCGCCGACGATCGCCAGAATGAATATCACTATCAGGGCGGTTCCGATAATATTGGCCCGGGCACGAATTTCGATTGTGGCGATCTTGTCGGTACCGTTAATCGGCTGGCCATTGGACAGCGCCGATGTCTGGATTCTGACTTCATACTTACCCACCGCGATATCATCAGGAGGAGTAAATTTCAATTTTATCTTCGCCTCTTCGCCGATATCCAGTGAAGGTATCATTGACGGAATAATTTCCTTGGTCCAGTTCAGCGGCGGATCGGCCTTGATTTCGAGATGATCCAGCCGGCGGCTGCCTTCGTTGACAAGTTCAATGGTCATTTCGGCGCTTTCATCGGGCAGGATGGTATGGTACAACTGCGGCGCTCTGACATTCAATTCACCCTTGCCGCGGGGTATCAACTCAAGCCGGACATAGCCCACATCCAGGGCTTTCAGCTCGTCCTCGGTCCAAATCCGGGAAGCCACCTCATCGATATCCTGCAATTTATCATCGGGAAGAGCCAGAACGTAGAACGGAATCGATTCGTCCATTGAGACCTTGTCGGAGGCCCGATCCGGCAGGGTGATTTGCAGAATGGCCTTTTTGGTGCGCCCGGATTCCGTAAATTTAACCTGGCGCAGGCGAACCTGGCCGGTCTCGTTCTTGAAATAACGGCTGATCTGCTCCGGAAGATTAACGGCTTCCAGCGTGAAAGTATTATTGGTACCGCTGAAAAGTTCGAGGGTGAGATCATAGTACGCCGAACTACCCAGTTCGACTTCCTGGGAAAACTGCTCCGACTGCACCGCCACCCGGTTGACCGAAGCATCCTTCTGGAGAAATATCTTCATGCTTCGCTGGCTGCCGTTGCCGTAGATCATAAATACCGTCACGGCATCCAGATCCTGCAGCAGGGCAAAATCGACCTTCTGGGGCGCTCCATAATGAAGCTCATTTAATTTAATTTCATAGGGTTGACCGATAATAGCATTGCCATCATTCATAAGCGAGACATAGACATTGTGAATCACATCAGGCTGAAGCGCCCGAAACAGCTTATCTTCTATATTAATCAACTTCCGGAACTCCTCGGAACCTCCGGAAGTATTGGCCAGAGTCAGACTGACCCGCCTCGAACCATCGGCGTCATGATATTTGACAGCCGACTGCACCGAGATGTACTGCTCCTCGAACAGAACTGCCAGAAGCGACTGCTGGTAATTCACTTCGGAATCGACAAAAACACCCCTTGCCCTGTCAAGTTCAACCTGCGTTATCAGCTCTTTTTCGAAGAGTGATTTTTGTCTTTCATATTCCGACCGGGCCACATCATAGGCCTCTTTGGCTCGTTTGAGTCCAAGCAATCGGTACTGATCATCACGCTGGTTGAAGGCATTATATGTTTGTGCAGAAGCAACCGGACTGATAATCGAAAAAATCAGAACCAGTATTAAAGTTCGGAATAAATTATCGGAGGTCATCATTCACCTTTTTTCATGACGGCCTTTTGAAGCGGTCTTGCCTCAGGCTTGACAAAGGTCGTGGTCAGTTCCTTGCCGTCTCTTTGAATTTTCAGCTCGATTTTTTGCCCGATTTCTATCGCGCCATAGGCTTCATCCAATTTTTCCGAAGAGCCTATGGCCTGGTTATTCAATTGAAGAATTACATCGCCTCTTTCGGGAGCGGAACCATCGAATGGTATCTGTATCTGCTCGATAACATCCTCGACAATCAGATTACCCTCGCTTACCTTCAATAGAAGACCGGCATCCATAAGACCTGTCGATATATCGCCGCCGGGTCCGCCTGCCGTCATGACCATCATTTTGCCGGGCATCTTGCTCTCGTCGCCTTTGACCAATGCGGCAATCTTCATCTCCTTGCCCCGAATCAATCCCAGCTTGAGCTCTTCGCCGACGGTCAAAGAATTATATAATTCTTCCAGCGCCTTGACCGATTCGATTTTCTTGCCATTCGCCATTTTGATAATATCGCCGGCCTGGATATCGACTTCCTTGTAGTCTTTTAAACGATTATCCGGCGGCATGACCATCTGGACCTTGATCGTGTCATTTGTCTCCGTTACAATGCCCCCGATTTCCTTGAGCATAAAAACCGGTGAGTCCTCATCGAGGGTCATGGTCATCGTCCGGACCGTCTGCGCCCCGGAAATTTGGGCGCAAAAAACTAAAAGCAGCAGTGGAAGGATCTTGATTACTAGTGGTTTAGTAGTGCTGTTGGTGAACATTTTAATTTCCTCCGTTGGTTAATGTTTCTTCTAGTATGTCTTACTTGGAATTAAAGGCAGCGGTTTCTATTGTCTTAGTTAATTAATGTTATCAAATGTTAAGAAATGTTAAATTGGGTGCGGATTTTAATCAAAATGCGTATATTTGAACCATGAGACTATCAGGAAAAACAATCGGGTTGATTATAACCCTGATAACAATCTCGCTGACGGGCCTGGTTATATTTCAGGCTTCGCTTCTCAAAAGTTCCATAAGACTCAAGGAGCAGGCATTCAATGAAAATGTCGCCAGAGCGCTGGGAATGGTGACCGAAGGAATGGAGACCCGGCATGCTCTTCAGATTGTCATCGGGCTTTCCGGAACTGCTGATAACGGCGACAGCGTTACGGTCACCGCCGGTATCGGCGGTTCGATGCTCTGCGACAGCCTCGAGCCGCATATGCTGATGATCGCAAGGGACACCCTGCATGCCAAATATATTAAAAGTGATGATTCGATCTATTGCGACCTGCGTACGATCGACAGGTTCGATACATTGGTGACAACTGATACCGTCATGACGGACAGCAACGGTGGGCGTTTTCTTCGGGTCATGCATATTAAAGAATCCACGGATAGCATCGACAAGGCGTCTGCCGGCCCGATTGTGGCCGGGCAGGGCGGGCGGATCGACCTTCTGGAAAGGGCCATCAACCGCATCTATCAATCCGAAACAGTGCCGATCGAGGAACGGCTCGACTCCACCCTGATTGATTCATTGATCGGCTCGGCTCTGGCCGAATCCGGTATTGCTCTCGATTACCTTTTCGGCATTAAGTACGGCAATACAGATTCCCTGCTTATTGCCGCATCTGAATACAGGGATCAATTACTGGAATCCGATTTCCGGGTCAGGTTGTTCCCCTATGATGTTTTCAACCCGGTTACCGAATTATTGCTTTTCTTCCCGGACCGAAAGTTATTCATCTGGCAGCAGGTTATTCCGATATTGGCCACGATAACATTACTGATGGGAATTATAATTTTCTGCTTCATTTATACTATCCGGATTATTTTGGCGCAGAAAAGAGGCGCCGCCTTGATGACCGATTTTGTCAACAACATGACGCATGAATTCAAGACGCCGATTTCGACTATTTCGCTGGCCGCCGAGGCCATCATGCGGGCCGACATAGTTTCTGAAAAGGAAAAGGTGGACAACTTTTCCAGGATGATTCTTGACGAGAACAACAGGATGCGCCGGCAAACCGACAAGATATTGCAAATGGCGGCGCTGGAGGAAGGCGATTTCCGGCTAAAACTGGACAGGATCGATGTTCATGAAATTATCACGGATGCGGTCGCCCACATCACTCTCCAGGTGGAAAGCCGGGACGGGCGGATCACCAGTGAGCTTAAGGCCGAAGATCCTTTCATAAGCGGCGACAGGGTGCATATTTCCGGAATTATTTATAACCTGCTGGACAATGCCAACAAATACTCGCCGGATCATCCGGAAATATTGATTTCGACCATCAATGCCGATGGAGGAATATATATCCGCATAATTGATAATGGTCTTGGCATCAAAGATGAAGACCTCAAGCTCGTGTTTAATAAGTACTACCGCGTTTCGACCGGAAATATTCATGATGTCAAGGGATTCGGCCTCGGTTTGAGTTATGTCAAACTGATGGTCGAGGCTCACCGGGGGAAGATTACCCTGAAGAGCCAATACGGCCAGGGAACCCGCGTCGAGATATTTTTCCCGCTTGATAAGGGAGCCGAGTAATGGAACAGCCGGCCCCCGCTAGAATCCTTCTTCTCGAAGATGACCGTAATCTGGGTCTGGTCATAAGCGAACATCTTAAAATGAACGGCTATGAGGTTGTCTTATGCCGGAACGGCAATGACGGATTAAGGGAGTTCCGCGGTAAATCCTTTGATTTGTGCCTGGTCGATATAATGATGCCGGAGCTGGACGGCTTTTCTTTTGCCCGGCGCGTCAGAGAGGCGGGCGATGAAACCCCGCTTATTTTTCTGACCGCCAAATCGCTTCAGGAAGACAAGATTGAGGGATTCAAAATCGGCTGTGATGATTATATAACCAAGCCGTTCAGCGTGCAGGAGTTGTTACTGCGAATCCAGGCGGTGTTGAAAAGAACGAGCGGGGGTAATGCTTCATCGGGTCGATCTGAATTTGATATTGGCCTTTATAAATTCAACAGCAGGTCACAATTATTGACCGGCCCGGACGCGGAATTCAAGCTGACTTCCAAGGAGTCCGAGCTTCTCAAGCTGCTGTGCCTTAATATTAATCAGGTTCTCAAACGCCAGGTTGCCCTTAAAAATATTTGGGGAGATGAAAGTTATTTCAGCGGCAGAAGCATGGATGTCTTTATATCAAAACTCCGCAAATACCTGAAAAGCGACAGCAACATCGAGATAGTCAACGTGCATGGACAGGGCTATAAGCTGATTATCCATGATTAATCGATCGCAATAATGTTTGATATCGTGTTCCCCCCTTTCGCCCAGGGAACCTTTTACCGGATCTTTCCTGCCTTACCTCCAGTACCGATCAAGCCTGCCGGTGCATCCGTTTACCTTGCAGGTGTCGAAAATTTTCCTGGTCGGTCCGGCGGCATAGACATTGCCGCATTTCTTACATTGCAGCATCAACTTCTTGGGGCCGACCGTAAGGGTGTTGGCAAGAAATGACAATGATCCGTAACAACCATTTTTGCCGCATCGGTCTCCCATTTTCCGAGGCGGACTCATCACCAGATTTCCGCATGTCACGCATTTTAAAATCATATAAACAACTCCCTGTTAATGAAAAAGTCGATCAATTAAATATAGGCGGCCGATCTTTAAAACGCAAAACAATTATTTTATTTAACGCCAATGATTTGTGCCCGGCAACAAATATCTTCCTCTTACTTCATCGACCTCATTTTGATCCGAAACCGGGATTTTTTATGACCGGCAGAATAATATGTGACGGGTGTTCCCTGTCATGATAGATGGTCTGCTCGGCCGCGATGAACTCCGTTTCCATTTCATTGTGACCGCCGGTATTCAGATTGCGGGAAAACATCGGGAATGAGGCCGAAGCCACTTCCACGCGCAGCTTCTCCCCCGGCATAACGGTCAGGCCGGTCTGCCACATGTCGAGGTGATATTCATAAATCTTTCCCGGTTCGAGCAGTTCCGGTTTCGTCATCGAGTTATGGTACCGCGCCCGGATGACACCGTGCGTCAGCGGAAAGATCATGCCGCTGCTGTCGATTTTACTCAATTTCATAAACCAGTCGGTATCTTTGGCCGATGAGGCCGCATACAGGACCGCTTCGATTGGGCCGACAAAAGTCAGCGGCTCGGCCATCGGCGGCGTATCGTAAACCAGAATATCCTTACGCTCACTGTCAACTTTGGCATAGTATGCCCGCGCTCTCGCTATCGCAACCTCGATCGCCTCGGATTCAGTTGAATCGGCTTTTTCTTCGCCGTCATTATCAGAATCGAAAAATACATTCGGATCGGGTGTCGGGTCGGCCGGATCATAGGTATAATGATCGCTTGCGGCGACAGAATCCGCCGGGGTCTCAGCGCTCAACCAGCCGTCACCAAGCGAGCTGTTGGCCGAACCGCGGCTGGCCAGATAATACCTGGTGAATTCAGTCTCCGGCAGAGGATAAGTATTCCCGTACAGCCAGTCATTGGAACCCATCACGAACACCGAAACCAAAGGTTCTTTCTCGATTCCATTGTCGATTCCCAGCAGCCAGCGATCCATCCAGCGTAGATAACTCCGCTGCATATCGACAATGGCTTTGGGGCCGAAATCGGTATCATGCCGTCCGCGCCGGGTGGCTTCATCAGAATGCCCCCACGGGCCAAGAACAAGCTTTTGATTCGCATGACCGAATTTCTTCATGGTCAGATAATTCAATTTGGAGCCGATCCCATCGCCGTCATACCATCCCGATTGATGATAAACCGGTATATTTACATTTTCCAGACGGTTGAGAAAACAGACCCGGTTCCAGTATTCGTCAAGATCCGGGTGAGCGATCCAGTCGCGCCAGTACTTATTCTTTTTTTCGAGAACCACCGAATCCAGCTCCACCACCGGCAAATGCTTGAGCAGGGCGACATAGTCCCGCTTATTTATTTTGCTCATGATACTGCCGGATAAATCCCCGGTCGCCTCACTCTCGAGAATGTCGGCCCACCAGATGGCGCCTAAAGTAAAAAAGGCGCCGTACTCGTACGGTATATTGTAGTATGGGTCGGGCGGCGCCACATTGGGTATTATTGTTGTCAGGTGCGGCGGATTTTCTCCGGCCGCCCACCACTGCACCCAGCCGAGATAAGAAGCTCCGATCATGCCGACTTTGCCGTTCGACCATGGCTGTACGGCCAGCCATTCGATGGCATCATAGCCGTCTTTCGGTTCGTCAAAAAAAGGCACCCATTCACCGGGCGAGGAAAACCTCCCGCGGCAGTCCTGAACGGCATAAACATATCCCCGACGGGCAAAAAACATCGCCTTGATTTCATCCATCTCTTTCTTATAGGGGGTCCGGACCAGGATAACCGGGAACTGCCCCGCGGTATCCGGCCGATAGATATCGGTCGCAAGCTTGATCCCGTCACGCATCGGAACCGACACATTAGTATCGATAACCACCCCATACTTTGGCTGAGAGAGAAGCGAATCGGCCTCCTCGGAGACCATAAGAAGTTCGTACCCGTCGCGAACATAAGCTGCATGCTGGGCCGGAACATCCCCAAGGCAAAACCGCTTGTCGGCATCGACCCAGAGGGTAACATCGACCCCCGGCAATCCATAGCGATACTTGGTAAATTCCTGCAGCTTCCCCGAAACCTGCTTCTGGACCGTTTCCAGCCGCTCCAGACTGGCATCCATAATAATCGAGGGAACAATAAACAGCGGAAATGTCTGCTTGCCGCCAAGGTCCTGATCATATGCCAAAACCGCATGACTCATCAGTGCCGGACTGTAATTCTCGAATAGAACTGTTCCAGGTTTCATGGCCATAGTCGCAGAACTTCCCATGGCGTTTACTATTACGGAGTCACCCTGAATTTGAACGGTCACTTCCCCCTGCGGAGTCTGCATAATAATGGAATTCCAATAGCCGGCGCTGTCGACCTTGATTTCCATACTCGAAGAGACTTCCTGACCGGCCATTTTCAAAGTATATTCGCCGGTATATCCGCCGCCATCGTGCCAATTGAATTGCCCGGTAATAAGCGGCGTTTCATTGACATACAGGGTAAAACTTCCGGAATCCCGGAGAACATTCATGGGAAAAGCTTTGATACTCGAATCGACCGGATTATCGGAAAAGGCCGGGATATTGAACAAAAATATTAAGATTAGGACCAGAATGAATTTGGTGAGAACTTTCTTTTCCGACACGGAGTTAATTGTGCTGCCTTTCATAACCAGAATCTCCCTGAAAAAAATTTTTATGCTGCCGTTAAATTTAAAAAGAGATATTTCTCCTCCCCAAATATACTTACACTTCGAAAACATATTCAAATTAAGGGAAAAAAATCCGCCCATCCCATAAAAAAACCCTCCTTTTCAGGAGGGTTTTTAATAACAAAGTCAGGAATTATAATCCATACAGTTCGCCGTACTTGCTCTTAAGGTACGACATGGCATACTTATGGTCAAGCTTCTTGCCGGTGACAACTTCGACCAGCTTGGCGGCCCGGTAACGCTGACCGTGAGCATGGATATTCTTGTTCAGCCAGGCTTTCAGTTCGGTAAAGTTTCCGGACGCAAATTGATCGTCAAGATACCTGATATCCTCTTCCGCCTTGACATAGAACTGCGCGGCATAAAGATTGCCCAGCGAATATGTCGGGAAATAGCCGATCAATCCGGCCGACCAGTGCACATCCTGAAGACACCCCTCGGCATCATTTTTGGGCGTAATGCCGAAGTATTTCGTAAACCTGTCATTCCAGGTCGCCGGCAGATCCTTTGGCTGCAGGTCGCCATTGAGCAGGGCCAGTTCCAGCTCAAAACGAAGCATAATGTGCAGATTATAGGTCACCTCATCCGCCTCCACCCTGATGAATGACGGGCGCACATCGTTGATGGCGAAAAAGAAATCATCGAATTTGACATCGCTCAGATTTTCGGGAAACATCTGCTGGGCCCGCGGGAAGAAATGCTTCCAGAATGATTTACCGCGACCGACATGATTTTCCCACATCCGCGACTGCGACTCATGAATACCCAGCGATACCGCTTCGCCCCTCGGGATACCATAATGCGCCGGATCCAAACCCTGGTCATAGATGGCGTGGCCGCCTTCATGCAGCGTCCCGAAAAAGGCCTGCCCCAGATGATGCAGATTATAGCGGGTCGTTATCCGGGTGTCGCCGGGGCCAAGCCCGGTCGTGAACGGGTGCGCCGAAACATCGAGCCTCCCGGTGTGAAAATTAAGGCCGATGGCCGCTGCCGCTTCCTGCGAAAACAGTATCTGGCGGTCGATCGGATATTCTTTCTCAAGAATCGAGACCTTTGGTTTTTTCGGAGAATCGGCGATGGCGTGAACCAGATCAACCAGTTCCTGCCGAAAACCCTCAAAGATTCCCCTTATCATTTCCGTGGTCATACCGGGCTCGTAATGATCCAGAAGCGCGTCATAGGGCTCTTTTTTATAACCGAGGCAGTCGGCCTGCTCCCGTTTTAATTTGGCTATTTTCTCCAGATGCGGCAGGAATTTAGCAAAATCGCATTCCTTTCGAGCGACGACCCAGACATTCTGAGCGATGGCCGTCGTCCGCGAAAGCTCCTCGACCAGCCTCTGCGGAAGTTTGGTTTCCATGTCATATTGATGGCGCATTTCGCGCATATTGGATCCGGTATCGGAGAATTCATCCTTGACAAGGTCGGAACCTTCGACCGTCTTCAAGAGTTCGCCGACTTTGGGATCGACCGCCTTGCTGTGAGCCAGCCCCGACAGATAAGCGACCTGCTCGGCGCGGTGCTCTCCGCCCCCCTTGGGCATATAGGTTTCCTGATCCCAATGCAGCATTCCGGCACAACTGGCGATAAGGCTTACTTCTCTCCACTTTTCAACTAACTCTTTATAAGCTTTTTCGGCATTGTTTGACATAACAGTCTCCAATTGATTTTAGATTTAGGTGCCGCTAATATATAAAAAAACGGCCCAAATTGCAAAAGAACGCTTTCATATTTCACTTTCTACGCTACAATAAGGCAATTGTTGCCGGAGGGATAATTCTTTTAATTTTTATATAAAAAAAGGCCGGGTGTAACCCGGCCGTCGAGATAAAATAAGACTTCCCGCTCATCCCATAAAGGGATATTTGAAATACCGGGGAGTCAGGAAATTCTCTTTAATCGAGCGCGGCGATGTCCACCGAATCATATTCAGCCATGACCCGGCTTTATCGTTGGTACCGGATGCACGCGCGCCGCCGAATGGCTGCTGCGCCACCACCGCCCCGGTCGGTTTGTCATTGATATAGAAATTACCGGCCGCTTGCCGAAGCATCTTCGACGCCGTCACGACCGCTTTGCGGTCCCTGGCGAAAATGGCCCCGGTGAGAGCGTACGGCGAAGTCTCGTCGCATAATTCAAGAGTCTTTTCGTATTCATTGTCTTCATAGATATAGATAGTCATCACCGGCCCGAAAATTTCTTCTTCCATCAGCTTGAATTTGGGATTGGTCGTAACCACAATGGTCGGCTCGATAAACCATCCCTTGGAATCATCATAATGCCCGCCGCAGAGGAACTCGGCGTCGTTCGCCTCTTTGGTATAATCTATAAAGGCCACGATATCATTGTAGGCGCTGCGATCGATAATGGCATTGACGAAATTGCCGACATCCTCGACCCCGCCCATCTTGACATCTTTCATATCGACCTGCAGCTTCTCTTTAATCTTCGGCCAGAGTGATTTGGGAATATAACTGCGCGAAGCCGCGGAGCATTTCTGCCCCTGGAACTCAAAGGCGCCCCGGATAATGGCCGTCGCCACTTCCTCGACATTGGCCGAATTATGCACGAAGATGAAATCCTTGCCGCCGGTCTCACCGACTATGCGCGGATATGACTTATATTTGGCGATATTCGTTCCGACCGTTTTCCACATGGTCTGAAACACGCCGGTCGAACCGGTGAAATGAATTCCGGCCAGATCCGGACTCTTAAGAACATACTCGCCGACATCGGCGCCGCGGGCGGTGACCATATTGACGACGCCGTCCGGAAGCCCCGCTTCTTTGAGAATCTGCATTATGATGTAAGCGGTGTAGGTCACCGACGAAGCCGGTTTCCAGATCACCGTGTTGCCCATGATCGCCGGGGCGGTCGGCAGGTTGCCGGCAATCGAAACAAAGTTAAACGGTGTCACCGCAAAAATAAATCCTTCCAGCGGGCGGTAGTCGAGCCTGTCCCAGATACCTTTGGCATTATCCGGCTGCATATTGAATATCTGTTCGGCATAATAAACATTGTAACGGAAGAAATCGGCCAGTTCGCAGACGGCATCGATTTCGGCCTGAAAAATCGACTTACTGTGCGCCAGCATGGTGGCGGCATTCATTTTATACCGATATGGTCCGGTGAGAAGATCGGCCGCTTTCAGAAAAATCGCCGCTTTTTCTTCCCACGGAAGGAATTCCCAGTCTTTCTTGGCTTTGGCGGCGGCGTTGATGGCCATCTCAATCTGCTCTTTACCGCCCTGATAATATTGCCCCAACTCCAGCGAGTGATCATGTGGAGAGGTTATTTTAATGGGATCGCCAACCCGGATCTCCTGACCACCGATAACCATCGGAACGTCTATTTTCTGTGCCTTAAGATCGGCGACAGCTTTATCAATCCCGGCTCTTTCCGCCGAACCCGGTTTATAATCAAGGACCGGTTCGTTTTTCGGGATTGGTACTTTGAAGTTTCCCATTCTTGCTAATCCTCCGTAAAATTAAATCATTTATATAAAACATCTATTAATATTGGTCGAGATGATGCCACTCGGCGTCTTCGAGCCATTGCTTGGGACGGTCGATAAACTGCAAGACATGCTCGATCAGGGCCCAATGCTTGTGCTCTTCATCCGCGATTACTTTCAGAGTCTTTTTGACATCGTTGTTGGTTTCTTCTTCAGCCTTAATACGATAAAAGTCTTCCGATTTCTTTTCCACTTTCTGCGCTTCTTCCCAGGCGGAACGGATATCGGAAGTAAACTCAAACTTCTTACCGCTTGTGGCTATTTGCTGAAATACATTCTGGGCCGTTTCCAGCACCTTGGTTCCGGTCGTTTTCAATTCCGCGACGCCCGAAAAATCGCCCTCGCTGAATTTCTTGAAAATGTTGTAATGTTTCAGTTCATCATTGGCCAAGTCCAGCAAAATCTTCTTAATCGAAGCATTGCCCGCATTCTGGGCCATTTTTTCATAATATGCCTTGCCGTCCTGCTCCATCTTCATGGCAAATTCAAAGACATTCATTTTCCACTCCTTCTATTTTATTCATTTCATAGACCAATTAAATTACATACGCGTCTGCTAATTTACAAGATTGTCGGAAATCCGCAAGTAACATTGTGGAGAAAATCGCCATTTATTTTTCCTTGGGATTATCGGGCGGAGATTGTATAATATGGTTTCCGGCCAGGGGTTATAGATGACAATCTTGAGCCGGATTTGAAGATTGCAATTATAAAAATAGGAGTTGTTCTAATGAGCTCAACCGTTTCGACTTCCAAAGCGCCGACCTGGGATATGGATTCCATATTTCCGGGTGGAAGTAGTTCAACCAAATATGCCGAATTCAGAAAAAAAATAAAAATCGATCTGAAAAGCGCCTTCAAAAATCTCAAGTCGCTGCCCCAAAAATATAATCGATCCAGCCGTCCGGCCTGGATCGATTATATTAATAAATTGCAGAAGTTATCGGACCGGCTGTCGCAGGCCCACGCCTTTGTCGAATGTCTGGTAAATGCCGATGTCAACGATGCCAAAGCCAGACAGATTTTCGGTGAAATCGATGTTTTCAACGCCGAAATGGAAAAAATCGGGGTGATGCTTGAAGCCTTCGCCAAAAAGCAGCCCGACAAAGAATGGCAAAAACTGGTGACCGGTGATGAACTGAAGGATTGCCGGTTTTATCTCGATGAAATGCGCCGTATTGCCAAAATGAAAATGGAACCGGAATTCGAGGCCATGGCCGCCGAATTGTCGGTCAACGGGTATCATGCGTGGAACCGCCTGTATAATAAAATCTACGGCGATGTGCGGGTCGAATTTACCGAAAAAAACAAGACCGAAACACTTTCGGTCGGCCAATTGGCCAATAAGATGACCAGCCCCGACCGCAGTATCAGGCGACAATCATTTGAGAAACTTGAGGCGGCCTGGGAGAATCGTTCGGCCGAGGCATCGATGGCGCTCAATTTTCAGGCCGGGTTTCGCCTCTCGCTTTATGAACGCCGCAAGTGGGACTCACCGCTGATCGAACCGCTTTTGATGTGCCGCGTCAAAAAAGAAACCATTGACGCCATGTGGAGTGCGGTCGGACAGGCGGCGCCCAAAATCCGGAAATATATCAAGGCCAAAAAGAAACTGCTTGGCCTTGATGCCTATCGCTGGTACGACCAGTGGGCGCCGGTTGGTGCATCCGAGAAAATATATACCTTCAAAGAAGCGGCCGACCTGATTGTCGGTAACATTACCGCCTTCAATAAGGATCAGGCCGATTTCACCCGTATGGCTGTCGAGAAGCGCTGGGTGGAGGCCGAGGATCGTCCCGGCAAGGGCGGCGGCGCTTTCTGCAGCCCGTTCCGCCAGGCCAAACAGAGTCGCGTTATGATGACCTATAGCGGAAATTTCGACAGCCTCGCCACCCTGGCACATGAACTCGGCCATGCCTACCATCAGTGGCTCCGAAAAGATATGCCGTCTTTTGCCGCCGGTTCACCGATGCCGCTTTCCGAGACCGCTTCGATTTTCAACGAGTTTCTCATCATCGATTCCGAATTGAACAAGACTGATGATATCAACACAAAGTTGATGTTCCTCGACATGAAACTTCAGAATGCCGCCACGCTTTTCTGCAATCTGCATGCCCGCTTTATTTTCGACAACGCTTTCTATGCCGAACGCAGGAATGGCCTGGTTTCTAAAGAGCGGCTCGATGAGATGATGGTTGAAGCTCAAAAAGCGGCCTTTATGGGTACACTTGCCGATGACGGCTATCATCCGCTGTTCTGGGCCTCGAAACTGCATTTCTTCCTGACCGATGTCCCCTATTACAATTTCCCCTATACTTTCGGTTTTCTCTTCGCCGGCGGCGTTTATAATCGCGCCAAAACTGAAGGACCGGCCTTCGCGGAAAAATATATTAAACTTCTGTCCGGCACCGGGCTCGGCTCCAGCGAACAGACGGCCAAGAAGCACATGGGAGTCGATCTGACCAAAGAAGATTTCTGGCTGGAATCGGTCAACCGTATCATGTCCGATACCGAACCATTTGTGCGACTGGTGGAAAAGATAAAACGGTGACACCGGCCGGGTATTTTTAATTCCTGGAGATGCCGGGTCCTATGACCCGGCATTTCGTTTATATACGCAATTGAATTATTCCAGGCGTAATATTCATGGCTTGCTGTCGGAGATTAAAGTTACTTGACAAAAACCTTTATTGTGGAATTTTTATTCTATTACAAATATCTTTAACCGTATCAAACTGTAAATAAATATAAACAATAAAAAAGGATGTTTTTATGAATCCCGAAGAAGGCTTTGCCGATGTTTGGCAGGCAATTTATAAGGTCCTGCATTTTCAACTTTTCGAACTGAACCACGAGCCGGTTACCGTCTTGTCGCTGGTTATGTTCGTCCTGGTGATTGCCATATTTTATATCTCCTCGCAGATAATCAATCGCCTCATAATCCGCAGGATAATGAAAAGACTCAATATCGAAGAAAGCACCCATTTTAGGATGCTTCGCATCAGCCATTATCTGATTATGATTACCGGAGCAGTTGTCGCCTTCCAGTTCGTCGGAATCGATCTGGGCGGATTGGCCGTCATCTTTGGTCTGCTGTCGGTCGGAATCGGATTCGGCCTGCAAAATATAACCTCGAATTTCATAGCCGGAATTATTCTCCTGTTCGAACAGCCGATCAAAATCGGGGACAGGGTCACGGTCGGCGATACGGAAGGCAATGTAATGTCGATCAACATGCGTTCGACCACCATCCAGACTCTTAACAATATCGCTATAATCGTCCCGAATTCGGAATTTATATCCAACCGGGTCACCAACTGGTCGCACGGCGACCCGAAAATCCGGCTGGTGGTTGATGTCGGCGTGTCTTACAATTCCGACCTCGACACCGTCATCAAGGCTCTGCATGAAGTCGCCGATGAGCACCCGGATGTGATTGCGGAGCCCCAGACGGATGTGCTGCTATCCGAATTCGGGGACTCATCCTGGAACATGAAACTAAGAGTCTGGCTGTCGAGCCCGGAAAGGTATTATCAGATCAGGTCCGAATTGAACAAGGCCATTGTCGTCAAGTTCCGGCAAAACAAAATAGAGATACCGTTCCCGCAGAGGGATCTGCATGTCCGCTCCCCCCTGCCGATACCTTTTGCTTCGCGGGAGCCGGCTGTCTGAGGAGAACATGTAAGCTGACTGATTTCGCGAGTTTGCATGTTTGACATTATTGCGGGATTGTTATAACATACTAATCGGCGGTATACAGAAGCAGTATGAAGCTGTGGAAAGAAGGAGGATGCAATGGATTTTCAAGCATGGCTGAAGCATACAACAGAATGGATGATGACCAGCGGATTACGCATAGTATTGATTATTATTCTGATGTTAATCGCTCTGCGGCTGGCCCACATTCTGTCACGGCGCATTTTCGCTCCATTTAAGAAAGATGGACTTGAGGCCGAAATTAAAAAACGAACCGATACTCTCAGTTCGCTCATTCGATATATCCTGAGTGTGTCAATTATACTTGTGACTCTGGTGATGATTCTCGGCGAATTCGGAATTGAAATCGGCCCGATCCTGGCCGCCGCCGGTATTGTCGGCCTGGCCATCGGTTTTGGCTCTCAGCAACTGGTCCAGGATGTAATCAGCGGTTTCTTTATTCTGATGGAGGACCAGATCAGAGTCGGCGACGTGATTAACATCGCCGGAAAAGGCGGTCTGGTCGAAAGAATCACCCTGCGGACCACAACTCTTCGTGACTTATCGGGGAGTGTCCACTTCGTGCGAAACGGGCATATCGATGTTGTCACCAACATGACCAAGGAATATTCCTATTACGTTTTTGATATCGGTATCGCCTATCGGGAAAATGTGGATGAGGTCATTGGCGTAATCAGGGAAACGGCCGAGAAACTCCGGCAGGACCCCGAATATAATGAGGATATTCTGGAACCGATTGAAATAATGGGTCTGGATAAGTTTGCCGACTCCTCGGTGATCATCAAGGCCCGAATAAAGACCAAGCCGATCAAACAATGGCGTATTGGCCGCGAATTCAACCGACGGCTCAAGACAGCTTTTGATGAAAAGAATATCGAAATTCCTTTTCCGCACATGACCGTATATATGGGTCAGGACAAAGAGGGCAAGGCGGCGCCGCTGAATATCTCGATGCCTGACCGGAAATAGGTGAAACTAAAGGCTTGATATGTCGTCCATTACTGCATATAATCAGGAATGGAGCAACACTGGAAAGCAAAATAGATGACTGGAAAAATTGTCAACTGGATAAAAGATAAGTCCGGAGTCATGGTGGTCTGGGACTGGTTGAAACATTATTTCGGCGGTCTCTATGACCGCGTCGACCGGCACCATATTTTTCTGCTGGCCGGAGGTTTGGCTTTTTCATTGTTAATCTGTATTATTCCATTGATATTGATTGTCTTCTTTGTGGTCGGACAAGTCCTTGCCAAGCAGTCGGTCTGGGAGGAAATTAATGTCTTTATCGACCGAGTCATCCCCTACCAGGACTATGCCAATTATGTCAAACAGATGGTTTTCGAGCGGATCGAGGAATTTCGCTTGTACAGAAGCATGGCAGGAATTATCGGTTTCGTCGGCCTTTTTTTCGCCTCAAGCGGCCTTTTCAGCAGTATGCGGACCGTCCTCAACCTGGTTTACAAAATCAAGGTGACCGAACATGCCTTAATCGGCAAGCTGCGCGATTTCGGGATGGTTCTTCTGGTTCTGATTTATTTTGTCCTGACCACCGCCTTTCTGCCGGCGATTGATATTTTCCAGGGGATGAATGCGACGGCTAAGATTTTCGAGAACCTTAATCTCAAATTTTTGGAAGAACTTGCTTTCAGCGGTTTTTCATTTACGATCGTCCTGGTGGCCTTCCTTATTTTATACTGGTTGATTCCACACGGCCGGCTGCCGAAAAAATCGATATTTTTGAGTGCGCTGTGGGCCGCTGTCATGTGGGAAATCGCCAAGCAATTATTCGGATTGTATATGTCCCACGCCGCCACCCTCGAGCGGGTTTATGGCGCCTACATATTTCTGATAGCGGTGATTTTCTGGATATATTATTCTGCTATTGTCTTTATAATCGGGGCCGAAATCGGTCAGCTCTACCGCGAGCGCGCCGCCGCGCGCTCCTCTCCGGTCGTTAATGAAAGCCCTCAGTAATTATATCCGGCCCAGCCCCAGAAAAATAGTGTGAAGCGATACCGCCAGGACTATGAACAAAGTCCGGGCGTGATCGGCCTTCAATCCCAAAAATCGATATTCAATGGATCTATCGCCGCAGCTCCCGATACAATCGCCGCAGAGAGTGCAGGAAATATTCGGCTTGCGGTTTTTGATATCGGCCAGATTAAGCGCGTCATAGCGGCATGACAGGCGGCAGATACCGCAATTACTGCAACTGTCGTTGATTCGTATTCTGAAAGGCGAGATTCTTCCCAGCCATGTCGCCAGCACCCCGATCGGGCACCAGGTGATGCAATGGGTCATGGCCCCGGTCCGCCGCGACCAGAAAAACATCACGCCGACACCGATGAGCCCGAAAAGCAACCCCAAAAATGTCGCTATGGTCATCGAAACTCCCGCCAGCCTCAGGCCGATAACCACGGCAATAACGAGAGACAGAATTGCTATCCGTACCGGCTGCCGCCAGGCCGGAAGTTTTTTCGGCTTGCGAAGCTTCCTCGAAGCGGCGTCATCCCAGGCCCCGATATAACACAAATGACTGCACCAGGCCGGGCCGACCAGCACCAGCGCCCCGGCGAACAAAAACAGCATGATGGAGCTTTCCCACCGAAACAACGGTCCGGCGATGATCATCGCCGGTATCGGCAAATGCAATTTCCCGGTCATCAGAAACTGCTCCGCCCCGGCCAGTCCAAGCGCCAGTTGTCCGAAAAAGACAATCGAAAACAGCGCCCAGATTCGCCGCCGCCATTTTGATGATTCCGCGCGGTCAAGCATCTTCTCGGTGATGAACGCGGCATATACGGAGAGAATAAATATTTCGATCCACCCGCCGCCGGGTATAAATCTCTCCAGAAGCAGCAAAGGCAATTGCACCTTAATTTGTACCATGGTCAGAATAAAGCCGGTCAGGAAAAAGGCCGTCGATGATTGTACTGCTGTTTCCATTGCCCGGACGTACAGGTCGGTTACTTTTTTCTTTCTGAAAACCAGCGCCGATAAGGCCGTAAGAACCGTTACCGAACCGAGAATCGCCCCCAGCCGTGCCCACGGCATACCCAGTGCCTGCCGGATATGGATAAAAGTGAACGTCGCCTCGATCCAGACCAGCGCCCCAAGCAACAACATGCCCGAAGTGACATAGATTACCCAGCGCCGATTCATAAGCAGCATCAGCGGGGCCGAGGTCGAGACCACCGCCAGCCCGATATTACCGGCCCGGAAAAAATGCGCCGTAATCAGCAGTGCCGAGAGTAAAACAGGAAGCAATCTTAGTACGGTCATTGGGTTTTCCCGATAATTATCCCCGAATCATCGTCAGAAGCATTTTGAATCTCTGCACCGCCTTAACGCCATGCGGAACATTGGCCGGCATGATCACCAGCTCACCTGTTCCGGCGACAACCTTTTCGCCGCCGATCATCAGTTCCGCTTCGCCATCCAAAACATGAACCAGGGCATCAAAAGGAGCCGAATGTTCACTCAATTCCTGTCCGGTATCGAATGAAAACAATGTTACCGTACCGGCTTTGTTTTTTGAGATTGTCCGGCTGACGACAGCTCCGTCGGCATAATCCACCATCTGCTCCAGAAAATATACTTTGGCCGGAACTATGGCGCTATTTTGTCTTGTATCACTATCAGACATTTCCATCACCTTCTTTTATATTATTACGAATGAAGTACGTGCCGAATTTTTCTTCAGCGGTTTGTCTGGACCAGACCCGGTAACCTTTGCCCCGGGCTAGTTCAATCAGGGGCGCCGGCACGAAGGGAGTAATCAATTCGCAAATTTTGCCGCCTTCGACTTCCCCAAGCACCTTAAAAAATTCCCCCATTGGATTTCTGCCGGCTTCGATTGTCGAACGGGCATCAAACGATTTTACCACTTTACCTTCATTGAACCATTCCGGTCTTGCATCAGTCGTGATTTCATCGTTTTCGAAAGCGTCTCCGGTTGACTGTCCCGCCGCGGTTCTCAATTCATTGATCATCTTCGACAACGAAATATTTCCTATTTTCGCCACCTGCCGCAGAGTTGCGACTTTGGCGACCGTCCGACGGAGGACCGGGTTGCGCAATTTCCTGAACGATGGCGACATTTCCATCAGGACATTTTCGAGTTCAGGGAAATACTCAAGCAGCGCACCGACCTTGCTGTCCGGGGTTATGTATGGCTTTGTATCGTTTTCCATTTTCTCGACCATTCAACCGGCATAGTTCAACAGCCTTTGCTCCCCTTCCAGTTTGCGTTTCTCGGTGAGGTCCTGACTGACCTCCAATGTCCCGAGATATTCGCCGTCGGCGGAGTGCATCGCGAAATACTCGATACTGATAAACCGGCCGCGCATTTCGATCCAGAACGAGGCATGATTCTGCCGTCCGGAGTGAAAATCATCAAGTATTTTTTGCACTATATGAACACTCGAAGGCGGGTGGCAAAGCTGAACTTTGCGGCCGATAATGGCCCGGTTGCGGGCAAAAATCCGCTCTTTGCCTTGGGTGAAATAACGAACCGTGTCATCTTTATCGACGAAAGTCAGGTCAAAGGGAATCGAATTGAGAATGGCTTCCAGCTCTATGGCGGTAAATGAACCGCTCGGCAGTTGAATCCGCTCACCCTGAACGACCTTTTCAGCGTCACCCTCAATCTTATCCGGTTTCCAGTCATCTTTTGGATCATACAGGCAAAAACCGATTTCAATACTCTGCCTGCTTATATGGTACCATTCGCCGTCGGACAACGTATCCATGCACATCGGGAACAAAATATTTTCTTCTTTATAAATCATCTCATCGACGGCATCGACCGTCGGAACCAGAACCAGTTCCACAACTGACCGCAGTTCTTCGGCGGATAATTCCTCGGAATTATGCACCGCCTCAACCGCCGATTTGAGCAATTCGCGTGCTTCATCATGCTTTCCCCACATCACTTTGGGCGGACCGGTGATATTGTGTTTTTCGAGATACGGAAAAAGAAGGTTTTCCTTCCGGCTGTAATGCTTCTCGACATCGGTCAGGGCGTTGATATGCCGGCGGATTTCACCGGCCACGACCCTGGTATCATCCGCACCGTTCACTTTTGCAGCCATATCGAAAAGCTTTTGCAGGGTGCTGATTTCCCAACCGAGCGCCTTGTTTTCTTCCTTGAACGTGTGCACCGGATGACCGGGCGGAGCTACTTTTGCTCCTTCATGATCGATGGCTCCCTTGAGAACATTCGAATGCAGATCACACAGTTGCAGGATCTCTTCTTCGGGAAGCCCTTCGGCGATCAGTTCCTGCTCTACCTCAACGACATCACCGTACGGCACTTCTCCCAGCAGCCTCGACAGTTGTTTTTTGACCGCCTCCGGTGTTTCACCCTTGTGAAGCTGTAGGATCGTGTGTTTCAGAAGATCCTTGCGTTTTCTGGCATTGTCGATTAGTTCACTCATTTAACTTGCTCCTTCCCGCAGGGCAATTCACTGACTTCATTGATATATCCCTTGATGCCGACTTTTGTCATGGTCAGCGGCAGCTTGACGGCGGCTTTTTCCAACGCCAGCTCGACCAGCCGGACCAGTCCGCGGCAGCACGGCACTTCCATATAGGCGATCTCGACGGATCGGATACTGTTTTGAAGAAATATTTGCGTCAGTTTCTCAAGATAATGCTCGACATTATCCAGCTTGGGACAACCGATCAACAAGGTCCGCCCCGCCAGAAATTTCTCATGAAAATCAGAAAAGGCAAACGGCACGCAGTCGGCCGCTATCAAAAGATCGGCGTTCTCGAAATATGGCGCCTTGATCGGTGCAAGCATCAATTGAACGGGCCAGTTGGCAAGGCGCGAAGGAGTGCCCCCTGCTGTCGCCTCCGCCTGCCTTGCCACTGGCGCTTGATTAAAAGTTTGCAAGGTCTGGGACATCGATCCCGGACAGGCATGAACCGGAGGAGCCGAAGGAGCCTTCACCGGCCGCCGGTTATTATTTTTATTCAACCGTGCCGAGGCATTGGCCTTGGCCGCTTCTTCATTGAATTCGGATGCCTCCCGCTCGATTATGGTGATGGCATTCTGCGGGCAGTCCCCGATGCAAGCCCCAAGGCCGTCGCAGTAGGTATCACTGACAAGCCTAGCCTTTCCGTTAACAACGGCAATCGCACCCTCGGCACAGGCATGAACACACAACTCGCAACCGTCGCATTTTTCCGAATCAATCTGAATTACTTTTCTAATAGCCAATTTTATTCTCCAATTTTACTACTCATTTTGTCTGGTATTAAATACGACAGAAATGTCCTGAAAGGCATTGACTTAAGTCAAATAATCAGATTTTTTCGCCATCGGCGATATTATTCAGGCGATTTTTATCGATGATTGAAATTTCGCGCCCGTTGACGCTGATAACACCTAAGTCGCTTAATTTCTTGAGATTGCGGGAAAGGGTCTCGCTTATCGTCCCCAGGCGGTTGGCCAGTTCGGTCTTGGTGGAGTCAAGATAGACTGAATTACTCCCTTTTTGTTCGGCCAGGTTCAATAAATATGAAGCCAGCCGTGCCGGGACCTCTTTCAAAGAAAGCTCCTCCACCTGCCGGTTGAAATCCCGGACGAACGAGGCCAGGGAGCCGATTATTTTCAACGATATTTCGGGATATTTTTTCAGGAGATTCAGAAAGGCATCTTTCGGGAAATAGGCCACCGATGAATTTTCCACCGTCGCGCAGTTGGCCGGATACTCATGCCCCTTGAAAATGGCCGCTTCGGCAAACAATTGGCCCGGCTTGATAATATGAATGGTATACTCTTTGCCGTCGGGCGAAGCTTTATAAATTCGAACCCGCCCCGAAAGTAAAACATAAAATCCCTCAGCCGGATCACCCTCGAAAAAAATGATTTTATCTTTGTCGATCTCCATAAAACGCGCAATGGCGGCGAACTCGTGAAGCTCCTCCGCCTCGAATCCCGAGCAGAGATATGTTTTCCCAAGCAATTCAGTGTTTTTCATATGGCCTTATGTCAGCCGTTTTGCTTTTTGGCCATGGCGATAAAGTCCTCGCGCACCGGATGAAATATATCCAGCATCACGAACGGCGAATCACCAATCGATTTGGCGCTGTGCGGGACATTGGATGGAAAAACGCAGACATCGCCTTTCTCGACAACATGCTCTTTGCCGCCGATTTTCATGCGCGCCTTGCCCGCCTGCACCACCCCGATCTGTTCCTGAAGATGTTTGTGCTCCGGCACTTCGTATCCCGGCTGAATGGTCGTCAGCGCCAGCATCATGCTCTCGCCCGACATTCCGGTCAGAAGGGCCGTTTCGACTCCCTCCATTGGTGAAAAACGAGGTGCGCTGTCGGGCTCGATATAATATTTCCTTTTATCCGATTCCATATTTCCTCGCTAGGCTGATAAATTCGCAATTTTATTTGTTCAGGATAATATACATATTATTCATGTATATATCAATCACCGCTCTCTTTGACGGCCACGGCCATGATTTCCATTTCATCCAGCAAAATTGTCCGCTTTCCCCAGTTGCCGGCTGTCCCACCCCAGACATTTTTGGTCCTGAATCCGGCCATCTTAAGAAGAAGCTTCAGTTCCGATCCAAGATACCCCTTCTCGCGCAACCGGGCACATTCCTTTCCACCGGCACTGTCATATTCCATTTCGATCGTTTCGACTATGTTGACAGGATCGAAAAGACCCTTTTCGACATCATCCTGTTTAGACTTACGGATTTTTTGCATGGCGTTGAGCGTGGTTAAAACAAATTTGCCGGATAATTTCAGGGCGCGGTTGATATTCAGTAAAACTGCCAGATCCCGCTCGAGCGGATCATCGTCTTTTCCAAGAAGCGCGAAGGCACCTTCGCACAAACAGATGGCGGCATCGAATTTGTCGGCGGCTTTGTATTTGGCAGCATCGCACTGAATTAACTCGACTTCAACCCCGGCCTTTTCGGCTGCCTTCTTTGCCATAGCCAGCATACCCGACGACCAATCCACGCCGGTCATTTTATATCCGCGCCGGGCCAGTTCGACCGAGTGGCGGCCGGTCCCGCAGCCGATATCAAGAATCCTGCTGCCCGGCTTGATCGCCAGTTCTTCAATTATAAAGTCAACTTCCTTAACTGTATTGCGGGTGAATGATTCATTCATATAAAGCGGCGCGAAACCGTTAAAAAAATCTTTCCATCCTTTCTTATCACTCATATATATTTGCCTCACATAGATTGTTCAAGTATCATTTCCTGTAATTTACACCGATTTAACGAATTACGAAATCAAAATGTTGCAGGCAATTAATCCGGGAACTGCTGCCGATACGCATGGCGTTCACCAAATAAATGCCGGTTTCATATCCTCGTGGGCGGCCCGCCGCGGCGGGTCCGCATCTGCCTGTCTTTTTTTTGCCGGCCGGGAACAAATCGGTGTCAATTTTGTCTTAGGGTTTGTAGCATTCATAAAAAGGGGTTTTTGGGGTGCTGCATCCTTGATTTTTTGGGGATTCACAAAGCCGCAACTCCGGGCATGCCTCGAGAACTGACACCATTGACACCCGGAGTTGCATTTTTTTACCCGTCAGAATTTCTATAGACTGAGCAATTCAATTTACTCACCATAATCAAAGCAAATTTGCGGGGCCGGGCCGCCTCGGTAAAGATAATCGATGAGGAAGTCCGAATCCATAAGGTTAATCACGCCGTCGCAATTCGCATCGGCCATTAAAACATCAGGAATCGGCTCAGGTCCGCCTTTATACACATAATTAATAATATATATAATATCCAGTATATTTAATGAGCCGCTGCAGTTGACATCACCCCTGCTGATAGCCAAGAGTGCCCGAAAAGCGCTGGCCAGCCCGTTGCCATAGGCAACATCAAATCCCGGCAAATCGTAATAATCGCCAATTCCATCTACCGCGGAGTTGTCTATTATCATTTTAAGAGTATCAAACGAATTAATATCGGGTCTCCTGCTTCTGACTAATCCCAATATTCCCGCGACCTGCGGAGTCGCGGCAGATGTTCCCCCAAAAAAGCAAACATAATTTTCATTAGTACTGTCGCACGTGCCTAAATTGGGATTCCACCCTGCATTGCCCATCTGATCCAGCGTATACACATCGCCGTGACTCACAGAATTATGTCCGGACGGCGCAACAACATCCAATTCCGGGCCCGACCCGCTATAAAGCCAGTAATCACCATCTCTTTCAATGGCGCCGACCCCTATGGTGTAGGGTGAATTGGCCGGAAAACCAATAGATTCACCAACTGGATATTGGTCCCCATAGTTCCCTGATGCAAAAACGCAAACAACTCCAAAATTAACTGCGAATTGCAAAGCATCAGTTATTTCGTCCCACTGACTAAAGCCGCGCCACCCCCAGGAACATGATACTATTTTTGCGCCATGTACGACCGCATGTACAATCGCATCGTGATAGTGATTTGGATAGCCGTTATAACCATTATTGTCAGAACACTTTATTGGCAACAATTGACAATTTGGCGCTATTCCGGCAATACCCATTCCATTATTTAGGGTCCCATATATAATACCCTGACAGGCTACGCCATGGTTTTGAAGTACACCCGGCCGTGGATCATAATCCGGGTTTTCGTGTTTGATATCGTCACCAATAATATCATATCCTTCTGTCTCTGAACTTAATTCATAATCAAAATCTTCATGCCATGAAACGCAACCATTATCAATAATGGCAATAATCAGATCCTGATTCCCTGTACTGATATCCCATGCTTTTTCAATATCGATATCGATCATTGGATTACCGCCATAGTCCCCGTTATTCTGCAGAAAATACTGAAAGTGGTAAAGTGAATCATTTGGAATACTGGCAAAATCATCCGCTTCTACGAAACTGGGATGAGCATAAACCGATATACCGGATTCAACCAGATCATTGGAAATAGCAATTACACTATTGCCTGTATTGGCTGACAATTTATATACACAGCATCCGGTATAAATATTGGGCCCTTTTTCCAATTCCAGAGAATTGGCATTTATTACACTATCCAATACCTGCGATGTGATTGAGTCCCGGATTCTAGTGACTAAATGATCATTTAATTTGTAAATAGTGCCATATTGGTCGGTAAAGGCAGGCAGGGCAAATAGGATGTCCGGGCGACTATTTAACGAATCAAGTAAACTGTCAATATTGACGCCTTCATTTACATGATAGACATTAAATCCATAATGTGCCGGTTCCGGCAAAATTTCTTCATTAATTTCTTCGATCTCATATGCGAAGGTCTGAAAGTGATTATCGGACATCGCCGGATCAAATTTTATCGATATAATTGAATCGATCTGAGTAATATAATGAGTACTATTGCCGCAATAATAATATACATCATCGGCGTTAACAGCCGCAGAAAATAACAGCACCGCCGAAACGAATATCAAATATTTTATTTTACACATATTATACCCCTATTATTCTTTAATCCTGTAATTCTACCAATGCCAGTGATTCACCCCAAAAGTTGTTGAATGGGAGAATGGCTTTGATTATTTTATTCTCATACAGATCAACGACCGCAATCGGCATCGTACCCCAGGCATTACGATTGCTGGCCACATATAGCCGGCGGGTGTCGGGGGTTATCAACATTTCACCCCATAGGGCAATTCCAATCTCTTGCGCTGGATAGACAATCGGCGGTATTACATCATAAAGCTGTCGTGTTTCGGTATCTATTATATAAATATAACCTGTCGGAAAGATACCATGTGACCCGTCACCGCTGTCGGTGATATATACATACCTGCCGTCAGGAGAAACACGCAGGCCACCGATTTGAAATGTAAAGTACAGTATTACTTCCGTGATCTCGCTGTCAATATCGTGACACAAAATTACCGGGAATCCATTCTTTCCACCCTGCATATATAAATCATTGGTTCGCCAGCTATATGCCACATTGACAACCCAAATACTGGTGTCCAGAAAAAGCGTGTCAACATTTGAAAAGTCATCACAATCTAGATTCAGAATCATATTGCAGGACAAACCCGATGAATCAGTCACGCAAATCGTGCCCCAAAAGCTGTTTGTAAGGGTGTCCAGATAACCGTGATAAGTTACGAGAGGTACTGAATCGACCGGAGATAGTGTCACAGGATCAATTCGGTAGGTCTTCTCATTTTCAAACGAAGATACAATTCCATAATTGTCGCTCTTGTCAAAGAAATAATCTCCATACAGGTCAAGCTCTTCGGTTAACTCAAAACTTCTCGTATCCATTACCTGCATCTTTCGTGTATCAGTATTCGTTATCAATAAGCGGTCACCGCCCGGGACAGCAAATACGCCATACCCGTAAAAATCAAGCTGAGTAATATTAACGACAGTATCCGCCGGGGTGTCGATTGCGACCACCCTTTTATAGGAACTATTGAAACTGAATATGCGATACTTCCCCAGCGGCGGCGGCTCCGGCTTTTTCGGGCAGGTCGGGCAGTCATCACAGCATGACAGACCCATAAATAATCCAAAGACACCCAGTATAAAGGCGGACATCAACATTTTGTGCTTCATTGACTTACCTCCCTTGAATTGCTCGATTCGACCTTCGAAATCGGCTCTCAGCCGACAGTGATTTTTTAATTGCCTAATATAAGAGACGCAAAAACCTTTTTTGATACAATATTATTTTCCTCCCTCTTTAAAATTCGTAATCGATTTTTGCGGTACTCTTGATGTCGGGCGAGGTGTTTTTTCGGCGGAACCGCCGCAGGTAATTTTCATGAAGCGAGAGCAGTCCGGCCAATATAATCAATGGAATGAGTTATGGCCGGGACGTACTCCCGCCTCATTCTATGTAAGCCTCCCATTCATGGATCGCTTACTATGATATTTCGATTATTCCCGGGGCCTTATATTTTTCGGGAGCGAGCAGCCCGTTCTCCCCGGTGTCTGATCAAAGATGTCGACGGGCTAAGATTCTCGCCCCTTTTGTAAACCCGCCATACTAAAGCAGGGTTTGGATTGACAGGTGATGCAATGTCCGCTGATGTCGTGTCCCCTAATGCCTGAAAGCCCGAATCGGCCCGCAAGCTTCAAATTCTATCTCCTCTTTAATGAATCACCGAGCCGGGAAACCTAAGGAAGTTTCCTAACCCCCTCTCCCGGCTCGGTAACACCGTAACACTTCAACCACCTTGTGGGAACATAGAAACAACGTGGAGGTACTGATATATTAAGCAACTTCTGTACCGAAATTGAACAGCCGCCCCACATGACGACTCAACCCATTATAATATAATGGCTTACGGTCACTTTGGAGGGGTTAAGTATTTATTGAAAGGCTTGATTTCCTGCGTAATTTACGCAGGTGGAAATGTAGAAATGCGTAAATTACGCAGTGACATCCTGAGCGATCTCATACTTTTTGATTCGATACCGGACCGCCCCCTCGGATATCCCCAGCAGCCGGGCGGTTTCGCGGCGGTTCCAACCGGTTTGCTCGAGCGCCTTAAGAAGCTGCTCGCACTCATCATGATTTTCGGCCAGCGCATTCTCCGCCATTCTGCCCAGATCACCGCGGGCCAGAAGATACAGCCGGTTCACTTCCGCCTTCAACTCCCGGACATGCCCCGGCCAGGAACGTTCAGCCAGAATTTTGGATATGCTTTCGAGATTTTTACGGTCGGAGACACTCTCCAGATCATGCCCGTTCCGCTCGATGAAGTGCTCGATCAAAGCCCGGATATCATCCGGACGATCCGACAGCGGCATCAGTTCGATCGGGATTTCATTGAGACGATGATACAAATCGCGGCGGAAACGGCCCGATTTCATCTTCTCCTCGAGATCATTATTGGTCGCCGCAATGATTCTGATATCGATCGACTTGCGGGCGTTACTTCCGAGCTGACGAATAAATTTCGTCTCGATCACTTCGAGCAGCTTGGCCTGAAACTCCGGGGTGGCATCGGCGATTTCGTTCAAGTAAAACGTCCCGCCATCCGCCTCTTCGAGCAATCCCACGCGGCTGTGCTCTGCGCCGGTAAAAGCGCCGCGCTTGAAGCCGAAAAGTTCCGCCTCGACCATACTGTCCGGGATAGCCGCCGAATTGACAATAACGAACTTGCCTTTGCGCCCCGAGTAATGATGAATGTACCGGGCCAACTGGTCTTTTCCACTGCCGGTTGGCCCGGTCAGAAAGATCGTCATTGCTGACGGAGCAACATTCTCTGCAAGCTTAACAAGCTGCTTCATCCGCTTATCCCGAACGATGAACACCGATGTTTCTTCGCCGGGATGCGAAGCCGCAGGAATCATCTGCCGATACTGATCAAGTTCACGTTCGGTCAGGCTGACATAGTGCTCGATGTTTTCCGACACAAAGTACTCTTTGGCCAGATAAAGCATCGCCGCCTTCTCGCCGTTTTCGTAGAGACCCGATATCGCTGCCTGATAGCGGGTCACGGCCAATTCGTAGCGCGATTTGACATTGGAAAATATGTCAATCGCCTTGCCATACCAGACTTTTGCCTGCCGGCTGTTATTTTTATTCTGCTCTACCTGAGCAAAAATCCGATAACACGCGGCAATTTCCGAACGTTCTCTGATTTTCTCGGCGACCTCGAGGGCTTCTTGGGCGGTTTTATGCGCCAGGTCGTATTTTTTCAGCCCCAAATACGCATCCGCCAAAAGCCTCTTGGTCTGGGAGACATAGGTAGATTCCGGACCAATCTTGATGGCAATCTTAACACCCTTTTCAAGTGTCTCAACTGCCCTATTGTACTTCGAATCAAGATTGTAAATCCAGCCAAGGTATTCGTAAAATATGGCTTCATCTACCATTAACGAAGATATTTTCGGTCTGGCTGCCTGCATTTTTTTAATTGCTTCATCTATTTGACCCAAAAATGCAAGCACCAACGAATATCCAAGATCGAATCTTAGTTTGCCGCCAACATCAAGATTTTTGACTTCTTTAGTTAGGGATTGGAAATGGGTTATTGCATCATGGAATTTTCCGGATCTGACCAAAACCATGCCTAAATTGCGTGAGAACTGTATTACATTTGCATGAACACCCAAATTTTTGTTGATGGCAATGCTCTCTCTAAGATTTGATATGGCATCCTCAATAGCGCCGGTATGGTTTTGCACGTATGCCAGTCGGTTAAGGACCAACGACATTTCTCTAAACCTGTCGTGACGCTTAAAGAATACAAAAGATTCCATCAAAACTTCATGTGCCTCAATGAAATCACCGGTTACAGCCAAATGCCACCCAAATAAATATCGAGATCTGGCATAGAGTATGTCATCGTTCGATAATTTATAGAAAGAAAGAGCCTTCTGAATATACTCATCGACCTTATTATCACCGACTGACAATATAGCCTGCGATAATAACAAACAATAATAGGAATATTCAGTCTCAGTCAAACTGGAAACATCGATCTTTCTAAGAATTCCCAATGCCTCGCTAAATTTGGCATTACCAAATAATTCCTCGATTGATTCAAATGTTTTTTTAAAAGTTTTCATCTTTCCAAGACTAATCTATTCCTAGAATTTAAATTCTTTTAACGGGTACAGATTATTCTGATACTCCAAATTTTTATGACAACCCAAAATTCTGATTGTACAGTTTTGTCATCATTGCGCGGAGCAATAATTTTGGCCCCTGGATCCCAAGGATCTCCATCCGGGGGATCGATCGGCGGCGGCGGGTCTATAGTTCCACCAGGATCAGAGCCATCAGGTGTCATCAATCCATCATCCGAGCCCGGCGGGGCAGCTACGACGGCCGGCGCATACAGCATCGCTAAGAATGCCACTAACACGATTAACAACCAAAGCTTTTTCATAAGCCTCCACTCCATTAATCAAGGGTTCCCGTGCTTTAAAATGTCTCTAATGTGTGAGGTTGTCCCAATCATTGCAGTATGCCTCAATATACACCGACCTGGCGCATTTATAGCCCAACTAATTTGTTTGAGGCTTACCCAATGAAGAGGATATTCTCACCGAAATCTTAAAAAGATCAGGGACGCTGCCGAAACAGGGTGAGCCTCCCGCTATGTCCAGTTTCCCACAATACACTTGAATTATGCAAAATATAAAAAATATGTCAAGTGAAAAAAAGGCAATTTGGCCGCTTTTGGAGCAAAATGGGCGAATTTATGCCCTTTTTCGGCCGTTTTTACCTTAAAATCACCGATTTAAATGTCTTTGATGACCTAAACTGTCAGATTTTTTGGGGGCCGGATTTTGCATTTTCGAATTTGAGAGGATTGCGTTTCTTTATGCAGTACTTGGGCTCTTTAAAGTAGAGACGGGCCGGGTAAATGGTGGGTCATACACTGTCGGCTCCCGGCCCGGCAATACTGCAACACTAAAACACTTCAACCACCTAGGAGGAAAGATATGCCTCTAAGGCTAAAGTGGTACCGTTATAACAAGCAAGCTATGTACCAATTATGAACAAAAGCATAAACGCCCACAACAAACTCCTGCATAGCAACGCTTTACGAATAATAAAACAAACCCGGGATCGTCCCGGAAAATCAATAAAGTGCGTAAACTACGCAGCCGGTGATTGGAAAATGCGTAAATTACGCATGACTTAAATATTGTTTATCCGAAAAATTTGAAGGAATACGTAACTACTCGTAATCCGATTCGAGATAATCCTTGGTCATCGCCTGACGGTGAATCCGCTCGGCCAGCCGTTTCGAAAACTCCATTGCCGTGTTCTCGCCGTACGTCTTGAGCATGTGATTCATGGCGATAACCTCGGAAATAACCGTGATATTCTTCCCCGGCGAAATCGGTATCATCACCTGCGGTATCTGCACCCCCAGGATGGTTGTTCCGCGCTCGTCGATACCCAGCCGCTCGATATCGATATCATCGCTCCACAGCGTCAGGTGCACTTCCACCTCGATCCGCTTCTGCAAACGAATCGACCGGATCCCGAACAGCTTCTCGACATCGATAATCCCGATCCCGCGCACTTCCATATGATGCCCCAGCAGTTCCGAGCCGGTCCCCACAATCAGGTCGGGCGCCTTGCGGGTGATCTTGATGACATCATCGGCCACCAGACGGTGGCCGCGTTCGACCAGGTCGAGCGCGATTTCCGACTTGCCGATGCCCGATTTGCCGGTGTAAAGCAGGCCGACACCATACACATCGACCAGCGTCCCATGCACCGTGATACTCGGCGCGAAAATGACATCGAGCACCACCGACAGCCGGTTCAGCAATTCCGATGTGGTCAACCGTGATGAAAAAACGGCCGTCTTGAACTTGTCGGCAATGGCCAGAAAATCGAGCGGCGGCGTGATGCCTTTGGCGATGATGACCAGAGGCACATTGTTGCCGAAAATAAGCTCGCAGGTGTCGATCAATCCTTCGGGACTGAGCTGATTGATATAGGTCATCTCAGTCTCGCCCAGCACCTGGGTCCGCTGATTGGGAAATCGATCCATAAAACCGGCCAGCGCCAGCCCCGGCCGATGCGTTTCGGCGTTCATGATTCTCTTTTTCAACCCGATCTCGCTGTTGAGAAGAGTCAGGTCGAAAAAGTCTTTACGCTCTTTGTAAAATTTCTCGACAGTCAATTCCGGCATAGGACAACCTCTTTTGAATCGATTTGACCAATAATAATCTACGCGGAGGTTATGCGCAATAAAAAAACCCTCCGGGATCGTTTCCGGAGGGTCAGGAAATACGGATTACAGCAAAAGAATCATAACAGCAAGAGAGAGTTTTTATTCATGTTTTTTCTGCATTTCGTTCATATTGTCCTGCATCTTTTTGAGCTCTTCCTGAAGCTGCTTCATCTGCTCCTGAAGCTCCTTCATATCGGGAATTCCCTGATCGAAATCACCCTGGAAAAGCCCCTTCATCCGTGGCAGGAAAATCATATCTTCATCATTATCCGGAACCCAGAAATTACCGAAGGGTTGAAAAGTATCCGGGGATTTCTCGACCTCGAAGGCGAACTGCTTTTCGCCGCGGTCGCGGATTACTTTGACTTCTATTTTGTCCCCTTCGTTTTTGGCCGTCACGGCCTTCTGGACATCCGAAGGATCACCGATGGCGCCGCCGTCAACGGCAACCACCACATCACCCGCCTTGAGCCCCGCTTTTCCGGCCGGGGAATCGGGCATAACCTCGGTAATCAGTGCCCCTTTGCCGTCTGCAACACCGAAATATTCGCCAAGCTGCGCATTAAGGCTCTGAAGCGTCACCCCGATATAGCTGTCGGCATATTTGGAATCATAGAATTTGTAAGTCCTGGAGAATGAGTGGGGGGCCGGATTTGGGCTGTTGAACAGATAATCACGGTCATCACTATAATTATCTCGTTGGCCAAGCTGGACTTCAATTGTCTTCGCCACACCTTGGCGGTTGACTTCCACATTCACTTTGTCGCCCGGCCGGCGGTTCTGAACATAGACCACAAGATCATCGGCATCAACAAGCTTCTGATCGTCCAGCATCAGGATAATATCACCCTGTTTCAGCCCGGCGCGGTCGGCCGGCGAATCGGGAACAACCATTTTGACCACGACACCATGATCGCTGTCGAGGTTGAAGGCTTCTTTCAAATCAGGATCAACCGTCTGGGTATAGATTCCCATCCAGGCGTCGTTATTCGGCCCGGCCCAGGCGGCGGCGGATAAGGTTAGAACAGCGACAGTAAGAGCAATTACCAGTGCAAATCTCTTTCTGTCCATAACAATCACAACTCCTTTCGAAAGCAATAACTGTTTTGCTTTCCTGTCATTTTGTACCAATTTTACCTGTCTAATTGGCCGAGGTTCCAAAATCTTTAAAACCTGATTTGAGCGAGCGGCAAAAAAAGGATGAAGAAATCGGATCGGTGCGAGGGATTAATTACCGGGATAAAAACTTATCCGGCCGCTCAAAATGGCGGTCCGGACATAAGGTGAAGCCACCCTCTCCCCGCGAATCAGCAGGGTCAGGGTTAAATTGGGCCTGACCGGAACGGCGATGTCAAGCTGGCCGAAAAAACCATATTGGGATCCGCCCCCGGAAAGGAAAAATGACGGGTAACCCTCGACACCATCGGGGCTTTCATATTCACTCCCGGCAACATAACTCTTCGGAAAATAGTTGAGTTTTCCGATAAACTCATCGACAATACGCGGGTGGTCTTTCTCATAATAATTCCAGCCGCCCCCGAGAGTAAAGCGGCCCGAAATCGGCATAAGCGCGGCCATCTCCACCCGGTACCGATGTTTCTCCGGAGAAACGTCGGGCATTTTCCCAATAAGAGTCACCTGAATAAATGGAATACCGATCCGTCCGTCCGGGTTGATCCCGGAATTCGGCTTGATCGGGTTTCCGGAATAACCGCGAAAACCGACCGTGTAAATATGATACAGGGTGTCTTCGCTTTCGAGCATATAGGAAGACTCTATGGTCAGATTTTTTATGACGGGAAAAATAAGCCCCCCTGAGAATCTGGTCTTGTCAAAACCGGGAATCCCCCTTTCGACAAAAATCGAAGCATACCCCGCCGACAGCCAGCCGCCGGGGCGCCCCACACGGCCGTCAGGATGCGCCGGATGGCCAAATCCATAAGCGGAAGACAATCCCAGAAAAAGAACCAGAAATATTAAGGCCGGTTGTTTAAGTTTGCAACTCATTCAAGCATCCCTGCCGTTGGTGTTCGGGAGTTTAATGTAGAGCTATACGCGACAAATATCAAGGGGTTAGATTTATTTTCTGTTTTTCCAAATATGCCGGAAACGGGATTTATGCGGCCGAATTTTGATTATTTCGGCTTGACAAAGGCGGAAAAAAGATTATAATAACTGCCTGTTAAAGCAGATTATAGGCGATCTTGAGCGGATTGCCGGCCGTATAAATGATGGAAACTCACTTGAGTATTTGTTTATTCGGTGGTTTTGGCGGACTGATAGATTTGACAAGTTAAGAAAGTTGGTTTTCTGCAGGATTTGATTTATTGAAAAAGATTGGCCTTTGGGCCTGATTTGACGATACAAGAAGATAACCGATTGAGAGAATAGACATTAATAATATCGATATTAATAATTTAGGAACTGCTGATTTAGATATTGATAATAAAGACATAGATAATATAGAATTTAGATAAAGTAGTAAGTTTATACTCCCCTGTAGCTCAGTTGGTAGAGCAGGTGACTGTTAATCACCGGGTCGCAAGTTCGAGTCTTGCCGGGGGAGCAAAAAAAAAACCGCCGGTTACGGCGGTTTTTTTTTGCGCTCAATCGGAGGTTCAACTCAAACGAGTCAGGATCAGTCAGCCGATCAAACCCCGAACTGTGGTCAGCAGCGCGTCGCGATCGACCGGTTTCTCGAGATACCCGGCCGGGTCCGGAAACGATTTCATCCGGGCAATAAAAGTCTTTAACTCGGAGGGCGCCCCGGTCAGGATGATCACCGGAATGTCTTTCGTTTTATCCGAATGTATCAGATTACGATACATTTTTATCCCCGATTCACCCGGCATCGATATGTCCAGTGTGATCAGGTCGGGCCGCTCTGACTCCGCCTTCTGAAACCCTTCGTGCCCGTCGAAGGCGGCGATGGTTTTATACCCGTTTTCTTTGAAGAAAACGGTCAGCACCTCGACCAGATCGGCTTCATCTTCGACGATCAAAATTGTTTTATTATTTTGCATGATGCCATATTCTCCTGTCTGTCATGTTGACAAATCCGTTAATTCCTGGTTTTCATCTTTAGATCAAGAATGTCTTTCAGGCTTTTCAGGGTTTCGGTATCCGCATTATCGATAACATCCTTAAGCTCGTTCTGCAGTTCGACAAGTTCAGCCTGCTCCTTCTCTTCATCCGTGACGGCCAGTCCCAGTTTATTCTTCACCGCCGCCACATAGCGATCCGGCCTGACCGGTTTCTCGATAAATATCCCCGGGCCGGACATGGTAAGTTCTTTCAGGTCGGCTTTGCCGAGCTCGTCGCGGGCATGACCGGTTACGATGATGATCGGTATTTTGGCCCACTGTTTGTTTTTGGTAAGCTCCCGGTAAAATTTAGCCCCTGATTTTTTCGGCATCACCAGGTCCAGAGAGATAAGATCAGGAGTTTTTTTCCTGACGGTCTCCAGCGCCTCAATACCGTCGGCCGCCGTAATCACCCTGAACCCGGCCTCGATCAGGGCCAATTCAAGAAAATTCCTGACATCCTCTTCATCATCAACGACCAGAATCGTTTTTTCTGCTGGTTCGGTCATCTATGACTCCTTATAAAAAATATTTAATTTTCTTTATTCAAAGCGGTGAGCCGGGTACGGGGAAATTCCATGCGGAATCGGGAACCCCTGTTTTTCTGCGACTCGACCACGATTTTGCCGCCATGTTCCTGGACAATCTTGCGGCTTGTCAAAAGCCCGAGACCGGTCCCTCCCCCGCCCTTGGTGGTAAAGAAAGTCGTAAATATCTTTCTCTTTATTTCATAATCCATCCCGGCCCCGTTATCCATCACTCCGAAAACAAGTTTCCCCTTCTCATCCCTGACCGATATCACCACTTCGGAACCTTTTTGCTCCCCCATCAGGCAGGCATCGATGGCATTTGAAACAAGATTCGTCAGACAGGTATGGATACCGTCAGGATCAAGCGGCGCTTTTTTTGTACTCGTCTTAAGATCGGCTTTCAGTTCGATTCCCGACTGTGCCGCGATATCCTTATACAAATCGACAATTTCCATAACCAGCTCGTTCGGGTCCACCATCTTCAAGTTTGGCAGCCGCCCCTTGGAAAAACTGAGGAAATCTTTTACCAGGGTCGTGGTCTTATTGAAATTTCTATCGAGCATCTCACTGCCGCGGTCGATCATGGCCCGATCGCCCTTTTGCAGCCCCAGGCTGATCATATATTTTCCGCCTTCAAGGCCCATCAGAATATTTTTGATACTGTGCGCCAGACCGGCGACAGTCTGCCCGACAGCCGCCAGCCTCTCGGCATCGAGAATATCCCTCTCGAGTCTTTTGACTTTGGTAACATCATTCGATATTTCGATGACATGAGCGACTCGTCCGCCGCCGCGTCGCAGCGGCGACGTCGACACGATATAATCAATCTTCTGACCCCTCTTACCAAGGCCGCTTTGGTTCGAATGGTGAATCCTGCCGTCCCGAAATGTTTTTGCCGCCGGACAATTATGACATCGGCTGCGGCGCCGTTTGTAAACTTCAAAGCAATACCGCCCCATAACATCGCCGAAATTTTCACGAAAGCTCTCATTGGCCCGGACAATTCGATAATTCTCGTCTATCACAGCGACATAACATGGAACCCGATCGAAGAGAATATTAAATTCCTGCTGCTGACGGGTAGTCTCGGTCACGACCGACGACATCTCGACAATATAGTCAATGGGGTTGCCCGATCCCTTTCGCATGGGCATACTCTGTACCACATTATGCGCCTTGCGGCCGTCGCGATCGATCACGACCGTATCGACAACCCGCGGCCGGCCATCCTCGAAGATATGTTTGTGCGGGCATACCGAACATGGTTTGTTCTGTTTCTTGTAAACCGTGTAGCACTTTCGCCCTTCCCATTCACCGAAATAATCATGGAAATTGTCATTGGCCTCGACAATATTGTAGTCTTTATCAATAATGGCCACATTGAATGGAACCAGATGGAAAAACCGATTCACAAACCATGACTTCGATACATTTTTATCTTTGGCAGCTTTCACACTCATGATCGTCTCACCTGTCACGCGCCGTTTTTTGTCCCGACAGCAGGCTCGCCACCAGGTTCAGGAATTCATCGACCACTATCGGTTTCTCGACATAATACTCCGGCTCTTCGATGGTATCATCATCGACATAGGACCTGAAATCGAATTCCCCGCGCTGAATGGCCCCGCTGATAATCACCACCGGAACATTTTTGAATTCGGCCGTCTTCTTGAGTTTGGCGTAAAATGAAATCCCCGTTTCTTTCGGCATCATGATATCCAGGCATATCAAATCCGGACGGTTTTTCCGGGCCATTTCCATGCCCTGATCGGCAGTTTTACATTTCATGGCTTCATAGCCATTGGCCTGCAGGACAGTTGTCAAATAATCGAGCACATCCTGCTCATCATCAATTATCATGATTTTATTACCCATGTTTTTATTGCACCTTTTCCGGCTGAACTTTTTCCAGCCCCGGCAAAACAACATGATTGTACGACGGGCCGGGATTTTTGAATTTCAACAGCCGCTGCAAATAATCAGGTGGTGCCGATTGATGACACGTTGAACACAGCGCCAGGTCCTTCTTATCTGCAATTTCCACCGCCTTCTTTCGGTGACAGGTGACGCACAGGTCATGCATGGCGTCAGTATATGAAACCGCCTCGAGACTCTTGACAACGATCGGCGAGTTCTGCAAAATCAGATCCGCATGACAATCCTCGCATTTTTTCACGGCTTCGCCGTTTCTTTGAACACCGGAGGAGTGGCAGTCATTGCATCTCAGTCTGCCGCCTGAGGCGGAGGCGTGCCAGTCATGATCAAAAACATCGGTCCTTGAGTACATGTCCCGATGGCACTCCCAGCAGCCGCTGTTGCTGTCAAGCGGCATATTCATATGATGACATAAAAGGCAGGAATTCTCTTTTCCATTGTCCTTGACATGCCTGGCATGGTCAAATAGAACACCGTAATCGTCGCGGTTGCCATCGATAAATATCTTATCACCGCCGCGTGATCTTTGCACGAGGACTTGCTCGATTCCCTCACTGCGTATTTTCTGTTCCGGAATGAAGGCAAACGCAATCGCAAAACATATTATGAAAGCCAGGGAATATTTGGTTCGTGCCGCCGCCGATGACGGCCCCAGCCAGACTTCCGAGGCGCGATCGAATTGAGGCAGGGCATATTGATCCGTCTCCGGATGCTTCGGCCGATCCTCCCAGACATGGAATTTTTCTATGGCAAACAGGAACGCCAGAACAGCCGCCGAGACAACACCAAGACTGATTGAAACTTCCATCCACGACGGAATATAGACATCACCCGTCGCGCGAAGCATGGTCAAACCGCCGACATTTATCCGGTTAAAAACCATGCCAAAAACGACCGAAACAGCGCCGACCCATTGCCATTCGGATTTGTCGCGAAGGTTCCTGAAAGAAAATATGACTATCGGTATTATTGTCGAAATGAGAATCTCTACTATGAAGAGGTTGGCTTCCCACGTTCCGGAGAAAATCAGTGAAAACTCGCCTGATATAATTATGTCGATTAGCTTGACCGCGAGATATATCAGCAGCACCCATACGGCTATTTTGCCGAGCTTTGCAATATTCTGAGTTTCCGTCTTCCTGCGATAGAGCCAATGTGAGAAGAGACTTTCGAAAGCAACCATCATCAACCCCAGCGCCACCGCCGATATGAAAAATTGTATCGGCATTATATTCGAATACCAAAGAGGATAAAGCTTATATGGCATTATCAGAAAAAGCGAACCCAGTGAGGATTGATGAAGGGTCGAAAGCATTATTCCCAGCAGGATCAGGGGAAAGCGGAATTTCAGCAGAAAGGTCCTGATTCTGGCATAGCGGCTCGCTTCCTCCAGCGGCACCGGACTGAATTCAAGAAGCAGCACGGTGGTATATAGCATCACGCACCAGCCGACTTCGAAAAGCGGTGAATGAGGATTCCAGAAAATAATCATGTGCCAGATATTCCAGGGCAATCCCAGGTCAAACAACAATCCGACAATGACGGCAACATATCCCAAAAACGCGGTCAGTACCGCCGGTTTCACAAAAGAATGGAACTCTTCCCTCCTCATGATATAGAACAGGGCGGTGATAACGAATCCCCCCGCGGCCAGGGCGACGCCGGCCATCACATCGAACCCGATCCAGAGACCCCAGGGAGTGGCGTCGGTCAAATTGGTCGTAGCTCCAAGGCCGAAAATAAACCGCGTAACCCCCACGGCGGCCGCCAAGCCAATGATCATCCACAGAACCAGTTTCAAATTTTGGACTCTATTCATTTGAATCCGCCTTATCTGTCTCTCCCTTTTTTCGAAGTTCCATGCGACGGCGGACTATCCAGTTAAGGCCGTACATTATCCCGCCCATCCCGACAAAAGCGGCCGGAACCGCCTTCATGGCCGGAGCGGTTCTTTCCGGAAGCGCCTTATTGCCGAGGTTTGTCTGATATGCCAGAAATCCAAGATCCATGTCCGAGATATAGAGAACCGAGGTTCCCCCAATCTCGTGCTCACCCCAGACCTTATCGATGTACTTACCGGGATTTTCTTTGATGCGAGCGTGTGCCAGTTCGATCAGGTCGTTTCTCAAACCGAATATAGTCGCTCCGGTCGGGCATATCTCGGTACAGACCGGTTTTTTGCCATCCTTGATTCTGTCATAACACAAAATGCACTTACGCACGTAAGGAACTTTTTGATCCCAGTCATAGCGAGGTATGCCGTATGGACAGGCCATCATGCAGTACCGGCATCCAAGGCATTTATCGTCGTCATAAACAACCGCGCCTTCTGTCGTGGTATGCAGAGCGCCGACCGGGCAGGCCGAGGCGCAGGCCGGCTCCAGGCAGTGGCGGCATTGCTTGCGAACGTAATGCTTGTCCGGCTTCTGCAGAACCGAGGTCCAGTTTTCGGCGGACAAACCGTCGTTTTTCTGCCAGATACGCGGAATATCCATTTCCAGCCCGTTGACCTTCTTGCAGGCGGCGACACATTCAAGACAGCCGATGCATTTCGTGATATCGGTCAGAATCGCGTAACTCATACCGGCTCTCCCTTCTTGTTGAGGGTCATACATATCTTCTCATCCGTTTCGGGTGGAAATTTCCAGGCCAGGGTCGCTATTAACTGCGAAAGCGGCATGATCACGCAGTGAGCGATTTTGGTGAATGGAATAAGTACAAAAATCAGGTCACCCGCGAAAACATGAACCAGCATCGACAGACGATAAACCGCCGGGTTGATATTAATATGGGCGCAAACAAAGCCTGTGATAAACGGAATGAGCAAAATAATCGGCCAGATAAAGTCCTGCTTGCGGCTGAGATAACTGGAAGAACGGCTGAAGGCGCGGCCGGCCAGAAGCGCCACCGCACAGATTATGGTCGTCACCGTCAACCAATAGGCCCAGTTGTACGGCAGTGTCGGCCATGATATTCCTATCGCTCCCTTCCAGAGATCAATATGGGCAAAAAGAAAAACAGGAACGATTAACAGACCGACATGAAAAAGAATCGAAAAAATCGAATATAGCGGCCGATTGTTGAACACCCGCCTGAATGGAACCAGCCATTCCAGACTGCGGCCGATCATGACTCCCCATGGCAGGGTTTTATCCCCTGCCCGGCGATATGCTTCAAAGGCTCCCCAAAGATCAAGAATCAGGATCCTTGCCAGACCGAGAAGCATTATTGCCAGACTTAATCGAAATAGAGGCCCCCTTGCGAATTCCAGTAGAAAATCCATATTTATTCCTCAACTATCTCATGGTCCTTGACTTCATCTTTTTTTACTTTCAGGCTGTCATCGAATATGATGGCCTTGTAGATCAGATCATGCAAACCGACCACCTCGCAGTCGATTTTCTGATCCTCGACCAGTTCCCGAAGCTGCTTTTTGCAATTGGCGCATGGCGCCACCAGTATTTTGCACTCGCTTCGGCGAATCTGATCCGCCTTTAATTTGCCGCCGACCATCGTCCGGTACGACCGGATTTCGTCGATGGATACTGTCCCGCCGCCTCCCCCGCAGCATATATTATTCTCGCCGCTGGGAGTCATCTCCACGTAGTTTTTGCAGAAAGCCTTCAGCAATTCGCGCGGTTTATCGATAATCCATCGCTGACGGGCAATATTGCAGGGATCGTGATAGGCAACCTTTTCGGTAACGATATCGGGATCGAATTTAAGCCGCCCCTCTTTCCAAACTTTATGGGTGTATTCCATGATATTGATCACAGGATAAGCGTCCTTTCCGCCGCAGTACGTCGGCAGAAAATATTTGGCGGAACGCGAGGCATGACCGCATTCGCCGATAAGGACATTCCTGCCTTTCAATCGCCTCGTCTCGGAGTCAATCTTTTTGACTACTCTTTCCAGAATTCGGTCGCTATAAAAAAGACCATAATTGATGCCGTCGAAATAACCGGTCCCGGTGGTCCAGGAGTCGCCGGTCGCCGTGAATACGGCGGCAATACCCATCAGGGTTTCCGCTTCCATCAGGAAATCGCTGACCGCCGGGAAAAAGACATAATCGGCCCCTTCAATATCACGAGGAAATTTAATCTCCACTCCTTTTTCTTCGAGCATGTCCTCTTCCAGAAAATCCAGAGTGTCAATCATGGCCGGAACCGGTATGGCCGACGTGTTCCCGGTCGCACCTTCAAGCTGTTCGCGTGTGCTTACTACCAAAGCTCTCGGTGCAATTCCTATCTCGCTGAGAATAAACCTCCCCAGATGAGTTATCAAACCATGATCGATGCCTGACGGGCACTCCATCGAGCATCTTCGACAAGCCGTGCAGTTCCAGAAACTCTCGGCCATCTCCCGGATCTTCTCATCGGTCAGATAATCATTGCCCATCAACCTTCCCTTGATCAAACCGCCGACCGTAAAATGCCGGCGATAAACGCTCAACAGCAGCTCGGAACGATAACACGGGATGTCTTTCAAATCATTGGTCGCCTGATATACCTGGCAGGTCACGGCGCACCGCGAGCATTTGGCGCTCATACGGATAAAATGCTCCAGCGCCATGCGATAATTGGTATGCTTCAGGATGGCCGCAAAGGCCTCCAGAAAACGCCGCGGGCGGTCGTTGACATCGAAATCCTCCACATGATAACGGACATCCAGCTTCTGCCTCCGGCTCACCTCCGCTTTGCGGGCCGATTTGAAGGCCCTGATCCGCTCCTCGGGAGTTATTAGACTGGTTTTCATTCATGCTCCATTTATTTTAATTATGTTACTCATCTTTACCGTGCCGATAATGTCATTGTAATTAAAGTTTGATTTCATGACTCGAACACCTTCTCGTGCCCCTCGATCGGACCGCTCAGAATAGGAATGGTTTGCCGGCTGGAATCCGATGCATCGGAGCCGACTTTATCGGATCGGATAAACTCGATGCCATATTCGCGGCAGAATCGTTCGGCCGCAGGATTAGTCGGGCTGATAAAAACGCGGGCATTATATTCCGACTTGGCGGTATAATGGAACTCCCGTATCTCCTGGTCGGGCCGATAAGTGTGCGCGCCGCAGCAAATGGCCACTCTTATTTTTTCCCCGCATACCGGGCAGATCATCTCAGCCACCAGATCGATCAGGAAGGAATCTCTTCCCGGTCCCGGATTGACACAGTAGCCGTTTCTTTCGAACAATTCGCGCGACCAGCTTATCAACTCATCAAGAGAGGTTCCGGACATTCTGGTCGATATGTCCGGATTGCTTTCGGATAATTTCAGAGCCCCCGAAAGATACAACCTGAGAACGCGGCTTATGCCGCCGTTTAAATTACCGATGATTCGAAGCCCCATGGTATGCAGCAAATCTGAGTAAAACCCCCCAATGCCATTGCATAGGACCATATCTATATCATGAAGTTTCATCAACCGGACGCGATGGTAGCCTTCAGAGCCGGAACAATGAACAGTCTTTTGCGAAATCAATCGGTTATTGTCGGCCACAGCGACCGTGAAACTGCTGGCCGCTTCAAAACAGGGGGCCACCCGGTTTTTCAGCTTTGGTATGGCTATTTTTATCATAGTTCTGCAACATTACTATGCATCAATCATGCCAAGTTTACAATTTCGATGTAATTAATTGACTTATAATATCTTGTGTAATAATGCAGATTTTGTGTGTTGCGTTAAATGCAACATATGGATGTAGCATGCAACATAATATGTTGCATTTGCAACATGCGCAACATTTACAAATGGTGCGGGAACCTATTTGATATGGATATTATAGCGCTTCAGTTTACGCCAAAGAGTGGTCCGGTGGATTCCAAGAAACTGAGCCGTTCTGACTATACTGCCTTCGTTTTTTTCGAAAGCATCGATAATACGGCTGTATTCATCTATCGATTCTGAGATTGGCGAGCCGGGTTCTTTTTCATCATGCTGTTTTTCCTTGACCGTCTTTAAAAGCTCTGCCGGAAGATGTTCCTTCTGAATAATGCTTCCCTTGCACACCACGAAGCCATACTCAATAATGTTTTCCAATTCACGGATATTTCCCGGGAAATCATAGCGGAGGAGTATGCTCATAACATCGGGACTGACACTGATCACTTTCTTGCCCTTGCGGGCGTTAAAACGCTTGATAAAATGATCCACCAGGTAAGGAATATCTTCGCGACGATCTCTCAGAGGCGGTAAATCAAACTTAACCACGGCCAGCCGGAAATACAAATCATCCCTGAACTTGGCCTGGGCCACCAGTTGCTTCAAATCTTTATTGGTGGCCGCAACCACACGGATGTCCGCTTTTATCGGAGAAGTGCTTCCGACCGGTTCGTATTCGCGCTCCTGCAACATGCGCAGCAGTTTGATTTGTGTCGGCAAGGGCAAATCGCCGATTTCATCGAAAAAAACAGTGCCTCTCTCCGCCATGGCCAGCTTTCCTCGCTTGTCCTGCTTGGCATCGGTAAAAGCGCCTTTCATATAGCCGAACAGTTCCGATTCAAACAGTTGATGCGGCAGCGTTCCGCAATTGATAATAACATAGGGCCGGTCTTTGCGCGGGCTCAAGTTATGAATCGCCCGCGCGAACAGTTCCTTGCCCGATCCCGACGGCCCCTGAATCAGGACAGTGCTCTCGCTTTCCGCAATGTCCGGAAGAATCGCAAAAAGCTTATGAAGCCGGGGACTTTTTGAAATTATATCCTCGAAAGTGTATTTCTGATTAAGCTCTTTTCTCAAATGTTCGATGGCCGAGAGATCCCGGAAAGTTTCCACGGCGCCAAGGACCTCACCTTTGTCATCTCGAAGAACGGCGGTGGAAATACTGATCGGAATTTTTTCGCCCCGATTGTTTATTATATAAACCGGCCGGTCGATGGCCTCAATGCCGGTTTTAAGGGTCTCTTCAAGAAGACAATTCGCGCAGATATCCGAATGCAGAACATCCGAACATCTTTTACCGATGGCTTTCGAAGCGGGTATCCCGGTTATCTTCTCCGCCGCCCGATTATAGCTGGTAATCATCCGCCGACTGTCAACGGTGAAGACACCATCGGCGATCGAACTCAGGATAACCTTGAAAAATCTCAGATTTTCCGACTTATCGTCCATGCTCCGCATGCCTTTTCAATAAAATCTTATGGGTCTCCCCTATTATACAGTCCGATTAATATATATTCAAGTATTTGATGAGCAGGAAAATATAAAAATATTCCTAATCCCGACTTCCACCGCCATCCCGGCCCTGCCCATGCCCGCCTTTTCCACCATGCCCGCAGCCGGCTTGATTGCCATGTACGAAGCCGCCCTGCAAGCCATGCCCCCGGCAGGCCCTCGACGGATCGACTTCTTCCAGATCACCATTCTTTATATTTTCTAAGACTTTGGCGACTTGGGCGTCTCTTGCATGATAGACTTTGATTCCCTCGGCCTGCATCGTCAGGATTGCCCGCCTTCCAATACCGGAACAGATAATTCCATCAATTTTATATTTGGCCAACTGGTTCATCGGGTGGCAGGTGCCATGATCATGATGAGCATTGCGATTTTCAACAACCTTGATTTGGTCCAATTCGCTGTCATAAAGCGTAAAATATCGGGCCGATCCAAAGTGCTCATTTACCACGTCCTCTTTCCCGGTATCGCCAATGGTGGGAATGCATATCAACATCACATGCCTCGCTTTCTTTCAGGTTTATGATTAAAGCTTTATTGTTCAATACCGCTTCAATCATCCTTTTTCTTGCCTCATAAAGCAGCCTTTGTACCGTCCCCCTGGAGATACCCATCCGATTGCCGGCCTCCTCCTGCTCAAGACCGTCATAGTCACACAACCGCATGGCCTCAAATTGATCCAGCGTAAGGAAAACAGTCTCAATTTCCTTCAGCGGAATCCCCTGCGGTTTGAACACCCGATCGGCCGGATATTTTCTGCAAAATCGAGTCCTTTTGGGACGACCCATTTCGGCTCCTTTTATTTTTGTGCATATGCACAATACCATTATAAGTTATCGTCATTCTTTTGTCAAATAATTAATTCACTTTTCTAAAATATAATCTGTGAGGTTTGACGCCCCTGTTGCGCAGGGCATTAATATCCATTACCGACGGCAGGAGAATTTGTTCAATCCAAAAAGGTAATTTTTTTGAAATAACCACGATTTTTTAAATCCGGTGGCGACGATTTGCCCGCCTCTTTTTTTAATATACTCGTATTTCATTGTCTAATAACGCCATTGGCTAATGACAGAAATAGGCAATCAGACCCATAAATAATCCATAAACGGCTTCTCAGGGTAACGCTGGAGCCATAACATGTTGGAGTCACCATGGGCCTAAAACCAACTTAAAAGTTCTGAGTTCTGCACGGTTCGGGGAGCTTTTTATTTTCGGACCCATCTGACGGATGGGTCATTTTTTATAATATGTTACCCCGATGCCGGAATCAATCGTTCCAGATACCGCCCTTGGGCTGTTTGGAAGCCAGGACGATGTTGGATTGACAATTGGTCACACCTTTTACTTTGGAAGCGATATCCACCAGCTCCTGCTCGATCTTGTTATTCTTGACCATGCCCTTCAGCGTAATATTGGAACCGTTGGCGATAACACCGATTTTCTGGTTCCAGAGAAGGTCCTCCGATGCAAACGCCGCTCTCACCTCACATTCCAGCGAGAGATTATTGAGAGCGGTCTTCGACTGCTCGGTCGTCTTGAACTCCTCACTATCCATGGCGGAGACAACCATCCGGCAAATTGAATCGATGGACATCTTACTCAGGTTCACCGAAAGGTCATACAGGGCCAGATCCCGCCAGTTTTCGCCGAAAAGTATTTTTACCCACCGGCTGCGTTTATCATCGGCGTCCATTAGATATTCCGAGACCTTATTTTTGTCCATGTTCAATTCTTTCATGGCCCGCCGGACCCGGTCCTCAAAAGGCGCTTCCACCTGCAGTTTGAAAACATGCTTGATACCGGTCAGAAAAATCTGCCCGGCCAGGCCCAGATATACGACATTGTCACATTTTACCGCGTCCACGACCGCGGACTGGACATAAACAAGAAACCGGGTATGCTCCTTGGTCAGACGCTGCCAGAAACCGGGGACCTCCTCCAGCTTTCTGATCAGTTCCTCTTCCATAATATTGTATTTTTTGGCGCAGTCGGTGATAACATCCCGATTCTGAAGAAACTTATAATCAAGCCGCCTGGCGAGACAGTCGGCCAGATCACGGCCGCCGCTCTTGACGGCTCTGGCGATGGTTATAACACTCATATCCTATATCTTTCACCAATACTTTTGACAATAAATTTACGGCTCCGCATAAAAAAGTAAAACCGCAAATGACCTTAATTTATAGAATCTGTATTCCATGATATTTCCCTGCGCGAAAGCTAGTGCCTGACTAAATATTACCCCCTCACGATCAATTGTCAAGATAGTTTTCATCCTCTGGTTCCCGTAAGAGGTTCCGAAGTGCTCCACAGCCTGCTGTTAATGTATTGTGCGCGGCCCGCCGCGGCGGGTCCACAGGCCTCCTGAGCCGCGAAGGATCTGCCCATCCTTTTGGAGAGGTGACTGTTAATCACCGGGTCGCAAGTTCGAGCCTTGCCGGGGAGCTGAATATAACCGCATATTCCAAGGAAATAATTTAACCCAATTCCATTTCATAATCAATCTATTGCATAATTCAGGATTTCAGCTATATTAAAAATACCACATCTTGAGGAGGACGCTATGCAGGCTGCCGATATTGTTGATTCAAAATTGAAGCAGGTCGTTATAAAGTCAATCCTGGTTATTTCAGTTTTGCTTCTGTCGGTCATAAATGGCCGATCGTCGACCATAATTCAGGAATATTCATTTGATCGACCGGAACTTATAAAAGTTAAAATCGCCGATCAAATATATGACCGTGTTATAATGCCAGGGGTTCCTAATTACGGCGAAATCGGTCAGCCTTCTCTGCCATCATTTGGTGTTAGAATCCTCCTGCCTTTTAAATCAGAAGTCTCATCGATTGAAGTCTTGACGGGGGAAAAAACGGTAATCGGGGCCGGTTATTTTATTGAGCCGGTCGAAAAACCTTTTATCCTGTCGGCCGCCCCAAATGATTTGGACAATGTTTTCCTGGATTCAATTACATATTCACAAACTACCCCCTTCCCGGCAAATAGATACGAAAAAATCGGGGTCCAGTATTTTCGTGGTTATCAAATATTAGTTCTGAATATTTTTCCGCTCGAATATACCCCGGCCGATGGCTCCGTTTCCTATTATAAAGACTTGACCGTTAAGGTAAATTCCGAATCATCGGACAAATTATTTCCCGCCTTGAGAAATACTTCGACCGACGAGGCTGAGGTCATCAAATGGATCGATAATATTTCGGCTGTGGACTCTTATTCCACCGCAGTCAAAATGGGCCGCGCCGAATATGATATGCTGATTATAACTCTTCCGCAATTCGTAAATGCCTTCATGCCCCTGAAAGAATATCATGACACGACCGGGGTCATCACGGAGATCCATACTCTCGACATGATTGGGGCATCCGATCCTCACTCAGTCCGCAATTATATCCGGCAGGAGTATTTGAACAACGGTATTGAATATGTCGTGATAGGCGCCGATGATGATTTTATTCCGGCGCTCGATATGTATGTTGTTTCATGGGAGGGCACCACCGGGATAACCGAGTATGATATGCCGGGTGATATTTACTTTTCCTGCCTGGACGGGACATTTAATTACGATAATGATACACGATGGGGAGAACCCACCGACGGAGAAGACGGCGGCGACATTGATTTATTTCCTGATGTTTATGTCGGGAGATTTGGAGCACGGTCTTCCCAGGAGGTCTCCAATCTGGTCAATAAAACCCTTGCCTACCTCGGAAGTGAATCATCATACCTTCAAAAAGTCTTATTATCGGGTGAGCAATTGGGCTTCGGAGGACTGGGCGAATATGGCGGTTACGCCATGGATGAAATGGTTAATTACTCCGATGCTCATGGGTTCTTGACCTTTGCCTTTCCTGAAACGGAATATGAAATCGATAAGCTTTATGATATTTTAAGCCTGTCTGCCAATTATTGGCCGGCTTCTCAAATGATCGCCAGAATGAATGCGGGAGTTCATATCATCGATCATTTGGGTCATAGCGATAACGGGTACGCCATGAGGACCGACACCCTGATGATTAAGAACCAATTGGCCAATACCGATTATTTCTTTATCTATGCCGAAGGGTGCAATGCCGGCAAATTCGACATAACCGATTGCTGGGCGGAATATATGACCACCAAACTGCCCAACGGCGCCTTCGGCTGTATCGCCAATTCACGAATTGGCCTGGGATCGAGATCAACCGCTCACCCGGTGCATATCTTCAACCGTGAATTCTGGGATGCCATTTACAGCGGTGAGGAAGCCAAACCTGAATTGGGCCGGGCCCTGGCGGAGGCCCGAATCGATCACGCTTATCACATCAATAGCCCCGGGGTCAGGTGGAATTATTATGAAATAAACCTCTTCGGCGATCCGGCGATAAAATTGAAGTCGGTTCAAAGTCTGGCAATCAGTTTTCCGGATGATGTACCTGAACGCATTTTGCCGTATGAAGAAACTTCTTTTAATGTTCAGGTCACAGGCATTGGAACGGGTACTGCGGTTCAGGGCAGTGGACAATTACATTATTGCATCAATCAGGGCGGCTGGGAAACGGCCGACATGGAAATGCTGTCGCCGAATCTTTATAAGGCGGTTCTGCCTCCTTTGGGATGCACCAGTACGATTGCTTTTTATGTCAGCGCCGAAGAGGAAGGTGGAGAGCTGCATTATTCACCCGACCCGGCTCATCCGATTAGCCTTTCTCCAATAGCCGACTCGGTCATTCTCTTTGCTGATGATTTCGAAACCGATCGGGGATGGTTGATTTCCGGTGGTCTATGGGCACGCGGTGTCCCTGCCGGTCTCGGCGGTGAAGAACTTAACTATCCCGTGCCGGATCCAACCGAAGGATGTAACGGTCCCAAGGTCATGGGATATAATTTAAATGGCGACTACGAAAATAATCTTCCTATAACCTATGTCATCAGTCCCGAATTTGATTGTTCGGATCGTGATAATGTTCATCTCAAGTTTTATCGATGGCTCGGTGTGGAACAGTATGTTTATGATAAAGTGAATATTTTGATTAGTATTGACGGCGTCGACTGGACGGAAATCTGGCGTAATAATGAGGTTATCGCGGATCTGAAGTGGCAGCCGATCGAATTTGATATATCCGACATAGCCGCAAATCAGAAAAGCGTTTATGCCGCCTGGGTTATGGGACCGACCGACGGGGGATTACACTACATCGGCTGGAATATTGATGATGTTCGTATAGTTTCTTATACCTGTCAGGGTTTTTTATGCGGTGATGCCAGCGATGATGGAAATGTAAATTTATTGGATCTTACATATTTGATCAACTATTTATACAAAGGCGGAACCGCGCCCAACCCGATTGCATTGTCCGACGTTGATAATTCCGGTGCAATTAACATATTGGATGTGACCTATTTAATCAATTATCTTTACAAAAACGGGCCACAGCCTGATTGTCCTTAGAATAAACCCAAACCTGGTCCGAATGGCGAGAAAAGACGCAGTTCTTTTACTGCCTGAGGAATAGACCTGTTGAACCGGCGGCAGGCCGAATCCCGGTCACGGGGACGTAATTGTTTCCCGGCGGCCTAACAGGTTAATTATAAATAGACTGCATTTCCCACTTGCCAATTCCGGTAAAATTTAGTCCGAGCAGGTCGAAACCCCGCGGTTTCGACATCTTTTCTTGTGATCGGCGGTCGATCTGAGGACCGACCGGTCACGATATAAATCAAAAGGGTGGCCGCGCCAAACTTGTATGGGGCGGTGATTTTAAGAAACATCCCCAAACATGTATCATTGCTTCGCATGAAACATGTTTGAGGCTGCCACCCATTTAATGTTCGGTCAGGTCTTGTCGAAGACCCTGAATTCTTGAAGGGACCGAGATTTATCGAGGTTGTTTTAGTGGGCGGCAGATGTCCACATCTGCCCCCAGACAAGGCCTCAATAATCACACATTTTGGCGCACTTATACCCATAATAAAAGAAACACTCCTCTACAATACCCCCCGCTGACCAATTTACCATCAAAGTGATGTGGATTTTGCAGGGAGTTATCATGATTTTGTGCTGTCAGGTGCAGATGGCCGTAGGGCAGAACCCGGAATGCGCCGAAGGCCAAATGGAGTGGTTCTGCCTATTAATTCATGTTCATGTGCGAAGCCCGCCCTTTTCATCCGGCGTGATAGCCGTTGTCAACAAACCGGATCCTTCTTCAGATTCTCCTTCCAGAACGGGAATGGCTCAATTTCATCGGGATGTAGTTCATCGATGTATAGCCTATGTTTTTGCCAATGTTGTGTCAGGTCTTGATTCACCGATTTCAATCGGGGAATTGTGACCTGACACCCCCCCCAATTTTCCCCTTGCCAATTCCTCAAAACATTCTATCTTGCCTGAGTGGATGACCACATCTTTGAATGACAACTCGGCAAAAGTACGGGTAGGTCGAAATTGATCTTGCCCTGTTTTATTGGACAATTAAATAAGGTTGTTGGTTTAACCGTTCGAAGTCAACCGGGCTGAGATAATTCAGCGTAGAATGACGACGA
>PGXB01000014.1 GCA_002838945.1 candidate division Zixibacteria bacterium HGW-Zixibacteria-1 | reverse complement strand
CAACATCTGAACACCTCCTGTCCTTCGGGACTCAGGATGAGAAAGAATCATAATAATAGTATCCTTTCTCCGTGTCCACTAAATCGGGGGAACTTCAGACATCGTCCGACAACTTGAGGTCCGATCATTGCGTGAATAACTTTTAGTTTAACAAATATAATTGCCAAGATATCCATAATAAGAGTCGCCAATACGCCCATTAAAATCATTTCTACAAAATTAATCATTTCTTTTTCCTTAAAAAAGATGAACGATTGTGAACTTTTGACTTTAATTTATTGTACAGAACTCAATAAGCCAACAAGTTTTCATCAAACGCACAGGAAGCGATAGGCAATATAGTAGCTTCATTCAAAAAAAGGTTACTATAGGGTGCAACTTTTTGTGCCATATTTGTGCCAAATTGAGGTCAAAACAAACAAAAATAGACACAAACAAATAAAACCAAATAAAAACTGGAAATTTATGGGAATCAAGAAGTTATGGCGTAATTTGAAGCGGTTCAAGATGTTATAAAAATCCCACTTTTCGATCCCCCCCACCTCCATGGATTGCGCTGCCAGGGATTGCGGAAACATATCGGCCGCGCCATTTCTCTTCACATTTGAATAGTATTCCGCAAGTTCTGAGCCTGGTGCGAACCCCGCCATTAAAATTCAAGCCTCCCGGAAAAGAAGGCTTTTAAGTTGACGCATTAACTATTATTCGATAATTTAAATAAATGCATAATGAGAAATAGTGGAGAGAGTAGAACTCCGGCCTTGCCAAAACTTTTTGACATTGAGTATTTGGCCGGATTCGCTATTATAAGAAAGTGTTATATAATATTATGCAGGTCTTCAAGGCATTGAAGATCGGCTGTCCCGGAATCAGCGGTGCGGCGGCACCCTTCACGGCAAGACAGTAAATGGCAACCCGAAAGGAGACACTCCATGGGTGACAAAGGCGGAAAAAAAGATAAGGATAAGAGTCAGAAACAGAAGAAAAGCAAAGAGAAACAAAAGGATAAAGAGAAGCAGGATAAGCAACCGAAAAGAACTCCATGAGAGGAATCCGGATTTAAACACTCGCAGACTCCGATTCCGGATAGTGGAACATCATGGCAACATCGAGGCCGACCCGGCCATCCGGCCGACGCCGAATGACTACCCGCTGGCCGTCATTAGATAAAGCGGTTAGAAAATTGAGAAATCTAAGGGCGCTTCAGGATATTCTTTTATTCACCAATATTACTTCTTCTGTGCGGCTCGCCGCGCGGAATCACCTCCGTGGGATAGAACCGGCAATGCGCCAAAGGCTAATAGAGTGATTTCGCCCTGCCTTTGCTTCATCCTGTCTCTCAAACATAGTATTTGACTTCCTGCTAAAAATCGGTTCCTTTCAAGATTATGACGGCTTCAACCAAAGATACAAGACGATTCCGCATGATTGCCAAGACGTTATTCGGCCTGGAGGCAATTCTTGCCGAAGAACTGACGGCCCTGGGGGCGCGGGATGTGAAACCGATGAACCGGTCGGTCGAATTTTACGGCGACAGGAAATTGCTGTATAAAGCCAACCTGTGGTGCCGGACAGCCACCAGAATATTGAAACCGATATTCAATTTCAGGGCCGCCGATGAGAAGGCGCTGTATAATAAAGTCTTCAATATCGACTGGCGGAACTATCTGGGTCTGAATCAGACCTTTGCTATCGATGCCGTGATAACCGAATCCGGGTTTGATAATTCGCTGTACGTGGCCCAGAAAACCAAGGACGCCATTGCCGATCATTTTAGAAAAAAGACCGGGCGGCGGCCGTCGGTGGACCTCAAAAATCCGGACATAAGATTAAATGCCTATATCTATCGTGATGACTGCACAATCGCCCTTGATTCATCGGGGGAACCGCTGTTCAAGCGGGGATACCGCAGTCAAACCGGTGAAGCGCCGTTGAACGAAGTTCTTGCCGCCGGGATCGTATTACAATCCGGATGGGATAAAAAAAGCTCCTTTGTCGATGCTATGTGCGGTTCCGGGACAATTGTTATCGAGGCGGCTCTTCTGGCGCGCAATATCGCCCCCGGATTGACTCGGGATAGATTCGGCTTTATGAACTGGCCCGATTTCGATCGGGATCTGTATAAACAGGTCCAGCATGAAGCACGCAAAGAAATCCTCCCGAAGCTGGGTTTCGAGATGATCGGATCGGACAAGGCTTCGAAGCAGGTCCGGGAAGCGGTCGATAATGCCCGAAGAGCCGGAGTCGGCCGGGATATCGTGTTCAAACAGAGTGCCATTGATGACCTCATGCCGCCATCGCCGCCGGGAGTGCTGGTTATCAATCCGCCGTACGGGGAACGGATGTCGGTTGATGATATCAAGGAATTTTATCATTCGATCGGCGATGCCCTGAAAAAGAGCTTCACCGGCTATGATGCTTATATTTTTACGGGGAACCTGGATGCGGCCAAACATATCGGCCTGAGAACATCGCGGCGGATTGAGATGTATAACGGCCCGATCGAGTGCCGGCTGTTGAAATTCGAGATGTATCAAGGCACCCGCAAGACAAAAGATCAATAGTCATAATCATAAATATATGAGATATCGGGCACACTACTGCGAATCGTACTTCTGAAAATCGGTACGAACGATTGATCCCATAACAATATGGTCATCCGGACTCAGAATGGGACTGATTATGGCATTAAACATCAGTTGATTCAGATTGGGATATTTTCCCTCCCGGCTGCCATCCAGAAAACTTTGCCATATCGATGCCGGATCGAAAACCATGGGCGTCCATTTGCCATCCAGGCCGTACTGCTCCGACTCAATGGCATTGCCGATGACGATGAATCCCATTTTCTCGAACAGTGATATCTGGTGGTCGCGCGAGGTGCAAAACGTGACCGGGTCGTCGCGAAAAATATCAAATAAGTACCTTATGAATTCCATAACCAGGGTCTTGCGGCCTCTCTCTGACCTTTCGACGATAAATCGGCAAACCTGCCTCGGGACGATTCCTTTCTTGCGGTAATCGTTCAGATAGAAGATCTTCTCCATAGCCGTCACGCCGAACATCTGTCGTGACCCGGCAATACATATTGGCTGAAGGCGGCCGTCGATTTCCTCATATCTCAGTCCTGGTAGATACCGTCTTAACTGTCAAGAGCGTAATTGGGATTGAAATTCATTTTTCTTTTCAGGATAGTCCCGGAAGGCCAGGAGCCCTGTGCTCCTGACTATTTTATTCATGTTGCCTATACAATCTCCGACAAGCTGTTCTATTATAATATATGACGGGCGGGAAAGCAAGATTGAGTAATAAATTGGAATTGAATTGGCGTGAATTTTGTACAATAGAATGGCGTCCCTTTATTGAAGAACTTCGAACCTATCTGCGACAAACAGGATAGAATAATCGGCAATTTCGATGTTCTTCATATAAATATGCCTTATCAGATAATAGATTAATCCAGACACTCGCCTTTTCAGGAAATCGCTGTTGTTTAATAAAATGCCGGGAATATCGGCATAAAAAGGCAAAATGCTTATTGATGATGTAATAATGTTCGCCATGAATAGGATTGCCAAAAGCCCCCTTAATCTTGGCATTACTATATTATTGGGGTTAAACAGGTTATATAATGCTTGGTTCTAAACCAAAAAAATCTTCTCGAATTCTAAAATATTCAACTATTGTGTTGTGAAAATGTTTATCTATTTCCCCAATATCCGCTTCCGATCCTCAGGAGTGAGTGGTACTTTTGGCGTGTTTGTGACAAAAAATACATTTCCATATTTGGCATCTACCACCTTTCGGCACCTGTTTCTTTGATAATCTGGAATCCATTCCGCAGAACCACCTATGACAGGGACGATTGGGCCGCACATTGAAATAATCCATACAGGCCGAGGTTCACAACGACCATCAGTATATATTACATATTGACCCAAAATTTCTTTTGCTATCCATGGCTTGGGTGGCCCAGCCAAGGCCGCATCTGTAAAGCTTATTTCAGGTATTACCTCGGGCAAACCCACATATTTTTCACCACGCGAATTAATTTGCTTTTCAGCATCTTCTGCAAGTAATATTGGACACTCTTCCGGCGAACCATTGTCATAATTGCATATTATTTTCAACAAATGACCAGAGGCGGAATCGATATAAACGTCAAAATCTCGATCAAATTTCTGATCTGCAGGCCGACCTTCCTTTGAATTAAGATTTATATTGTGAAAAGCAATGTGCCATACCGCGCGCTTTGTGCCAAATTCGCCCAAAAAAGGCGTTGTGGAATCTTCATGCAAAACCAGTTGAACATCTTCAGCAGAGATTTTACATTCATCTCTATTTGCATAGAAACCTGTCAGGGAAATTGCCTTATCCAATATGGCATTCCTCTCCACAACCTCATTGGCATTCAGATCCTGATTAATATCAGTCGCCTTAGCCTGTTTGCCGGCAACCAATATGACAATCAGGAATATCAAGAATTTAAGATTACGTAATTTCATAGAAATTCTCCTAGTATTATACAAAATTAACTACTCAACGATTAAAAGGAATTAGGATTTATATCCCGAATAATTAACTCAGTTGCAGTTTGTCTTTCTATATGCCATTCAGCCGGATCATCGCTAAATGCTGTATCACCAGGTTCATATTCTATAAATTGTATTGAATTATCTGTAACAGTCCTTAAACTCATTTCTGATAACACACATGGATTATCTAAAGTCCCTGCCATATCGTCTTCATAATGGACTCCAATTTCACTTGCCCATACTACACCAGTTGGCGGTGTCAACCATGCGCTATCTTTCAAAGAGGGCAAGAATCCCAACCCATTGACTGAATAATACCACTCGCCTTCAACAGTATCAACCATACACCAATAAGTCCACTCTTCACCTTCATCTGGTGGATTAATATAATCATAATCACCTTCTTGATCATCATTAAAATAAAAGTCAATTTCTTGACCATACATTTTCATTGTCTCATGGTAGATGGCATGCCAGATATCTGAATCACCAGTAAATTGCGGGTAACATAACCACCCAACGCCAACTTGTCCCCATATGGGAATATCACTCTGCGGATTATGGTAATCCTTGCCCATAGACACCCATGTAAAATTCATTGATAAGGAATCCATATTGTCTGGATATCCACAAGGAACTCCATATCTGGCTTTTATTTTGACGCTTGCTTCAATACAACTTGTTATTCTCTCAAATCTAGTATATTTTCTTTTTTTAAAATCTGGAATCCTTGTGCAATATTCAGTCACCGTCGTATCACTGCCAAAATGAATTTCACCCACATATTTCCTGTATTCGTATTCATCATTATTTGGATAATCGAAAAAATCACATGCATAAATATAGAAACTATATGTGCTTGCTGGGTCAATTTGATATGGAAAATCGGAATAATATAAATTTACAAAGGCATTCGTAAGTGGAGGATAGCCGGAATAGTAATCTTGACTTACAGCCACTATATCATAGGCATTGGTTTTGGCGACAATATAATAATAGGATACATCATTAGAATTTGTGTTATCCGAAAAATTGAATTTGTAGTATTGACCAATTGCATCATTGTGTGGACCGGTAAATGAAATCCCATAAATACCCGGTACACCTAGATTAGGAGGTTTATCCTCGCTCGGGCATTCAAGGCCCATTATTAGAAATAGGGCCATTAGGCCAAATATCGAAAATGCCATCATGTTAATCAATGACTGATTCATTTTACAATCACCACCTTTCTGGTCGATTTGAAGTCTCCGGCCTGGAATTTGGCGAAATAAACCCCACTCCCCAAGTCATTGTTGGACCATGAAATAGAATGATACCCCGCCTCGTAATTTTCATCAATCAGACTCTCGACCTTACGGCCCAGGATGTTGTAAATATTCAATCTTACATGTTCGGCCTGAGGCAGCGCGAATTTGAATGTCGTTGCCGGATTAAAGGGATTAGGGTAGTTCTGATCAAAGGCGAAGCTGATCGGCAGCATTTCATTGTCGGCCGGTTTGGCGTTTGTGATCGAATAATCGGCTTTGTTTATATTGTAGAATCCCTCTACCTTCAGGACGAATTTATAATCAAGCCCGCTCAGATTCGACGGATTATCGAATGACAATGTGATTGTGTCATCCGGATTGTGTTGAGCACGGATATTATCGGAAATGAGAATCTGATCCGCTATACCTCCATTTTGGCTTGATATTGCCGATAATAGCGGGATTCTAATAGGCGGATCGGGATATACTTTCGTATATAAATAGGCCATTTCATCGGCCCGATAAAGATAATTCCATTGATATCTGACTTTTATGGTATCATTGGGGAATCTCAGATTCAGGGCTGGCGCGAAAATCTGCTCAGTTTGATTGGCCAAACCGAAGGAAGAATCGATCAACATCCACTGACCCTCTTGTTCGACATATATGTCCAACCTTGACGGAACGAATTCAACGAAACCTGAGGCAGAAACCTTGACATTATTTGGCACCTCGCCCTTAATGGGGGGATCGGTTACCGTACCGCCGGTATCCGGTCGCGATGTTTCACTCTTGGAATCCTGATCAATAATATAAATAGCATCAATATAACCTGGCTCAGGTGAGTAATATGAATTCATGTCTTTACTGTTGACAAAACGGGTAATGTCCATTCCATTATGATCAACGGCTTGAGCAGGTAGCAGCCTTTGTGTCGTGGCATAAACATTGGAGGCGTTATCAATAACGATATCACCTGTCACCGTCTTATCAACTGCAAATAATTCAATCTGATCAAAGTAACTAATGTCATTTCCGTTTTCAATAATTTGAAAACTATATTGACCGTCCTTAATCTCGGGTGTCACGGATACCTTATGATACTCTGTATAATCCTCTGATTTCTTTTCCGAAGATCCTGATATACCGAGGAGATTGTTTTCCTCAACATACTGATTGTCGACCCAGACATAGAAGAATGGACAGTGGACATTTTCACAAGCTCCAATCGTGGCAAAATAACTGCCATGTATCTGCGTGTCGCAAAATAATGTGTCACAATCGCACACATGAACATATGTCCCGCAGGAATAAGCGCAGTTGTATGGTCTGAAAGAATACACATAGATGTCAATATTGCCTATGCCTTCGGCTTCTTCATATTTGTTGAGGTGAATGATCGATGTCACGTTAGAGTCGACCCAGATATGGTCCTGGCCCAAAAATTGCGATTCAATAAAATAAACGATATTTATATAGAATCCTGTTTCATTATCCGAGTTGTCCTGCCATGTAATGGTCCAGTTGCAGGTTGTCGAGCCAAGGCTGGCCGACACATTACTCGGCGGGGCAGGCATATACTCTGTTATTATAAATGGAAGGCTGGAATCTGATATTGAAGAGAAAAAATCATTATCCCACCTTGCCCTGACCTTGTAACTATAACTCTCACCTGCAATGGCAGTGCTATCTTGATAATATGATTGTGGGACATGCGTGCTGGCTAAATATTCGCCGTTTCTGTAAATATCGTAATAATTCGCTCCGGTCGGGTCGACGGCATCCCAGCTTATAATGGCCATAGGACCTTGTTGGTAGCCACAATCCCGGATTTCAACATCTTGCGGTTGTTCGGGAAAGGCAACATAGAATGAATCTCTGAACAAAGTATCAGTTGTATTCCAAAGTGATTTTAGACGTGTCTCAAAGATATAATATCCATTATGATTAATTGAGGAATCTGGCATGTACCAGTGATGCTTAAGACCGGTGATTTGCCATGGTGAATAATTTTCATAGAGCAGGCTGTCACCAAAATAAAGTCTCGTCCAGGTTTCCGACTCACCGGACTGGAGCCACTGCAGATGAATCCACCCGAAACCACCGGCAGGATTCACATAATAGTCAATATCATTCCATAATACATCACAACCCGGCAGATAACGCCTTATACCTGTTGCGCTTGCAAATTGCTCGGTTATAAAGACATCACCTAAAATGACTGAGGGATTTTCGCAATTAGTACAGAAGCCTTTCGCTATCTGAAGCTTGACAGGATAAAATAGTTCACTATCTGATATTCCCAATGAGCCAAATGTCGCGACAAGATTTAATTCACTATCAAATTTATATATTATAGAATTACGCCTATCTACAACATGGATAAAACCAAAGTTATCAACATTAATTGATGAGAGTTCGGCATTCTCAGGAAAGGAAATATTGGAAAAGATAAAATTATTATCAACTGGATCTGAGGTCGATTGCCCCACAATTCTCTTATTGCCATCGTCCGCTATATAAATTACATGTATATTGCCATTGTCGATATAATTTCTTCCATAGCATATGGATGTGGGTCTATAGATCTGATTAGTACCAGACCCTTGTGAAAAAAACGACCTTATAAGATTTAATGAGTAATCAGGATTCAAATGAAATATATCCACCCTACCGTTGGAGGCATCTAATACAGCGATCTCATTATTTGAAGATGAATCCATGAAGTATGCGGACGCCACATCCGGGACTAAACCATAATCATTCTCAATATAGTTTTTTAATGTAATTTGTTCTTCAATAGAATTAAATTCGAAAATCTGGGCGCGGTTATTATAGCTATCTGCTATGACAATGGCGGATTGAGGAATATAATCCATACCCATGGGATCTCTAAATTGATAAGAACCATCTCCCAGAGAACCCCCAAATATCCATTTTTCTGATATAAGCTCATTACCTATAATTCTTCCCCAATCTTGATCGGAAATAAATATAGTGTTGTGAAGAGGCCAATAGAATTGATAACCATCATAAGTCACATACGTATATAATCCAATAGGCAAGGGGTCAAATGGTCTTCCATAGATCTCATGCCCCCAGATTGCATTACTTACATTTAATGTAAATCTGTGAATAGTAACATATTCATTTGTGTAAAATACTTTGGGCACGAGTAAATTTTTGCTATAGAAGTCGTCTTGCAATAATACCTTTTCCGTGTTATTCTCGATGGAAGAGTTTATGAGACTTGAATAAGATGCATCTCTGGCTTTTTTCACAAAACTATTCAATGATTCCAGAAAGGCAATGGGATCAGTCAATTGTGGGATCTGTCCACCGCTCAACTCAATGAAAATCGTGTCTGCGTTAACAACATTATTAATAAGATAAATTAGTGAAATATTGACGTGATATGAGTCATCCTTTTTCCAAACGCTTTGAGGCTCCAGCAAAATGCTATGCTGGCATTCAATCCCCACCTTAGTATTAAATTCGCTCTGGCTATTATGAAAATAGAGAAGTGTGGCTGCAAACTGATTCTTGCTTACATTGCCCAGAATAGGATTAAGTGATTCAAGGTTAATATAGGATGGATTGTTGATCGCATTAATAAGTGCGTTGATGATAAGCTCTATCCTGTCATTTTGAGAAGCAGTCAGAACCATCGCTTGGTTTTCATCGGTCTGATACCCGAAATCACTGAAAGTATTGTCCGCAATAGCCCTGTTGGTTATAGCCATAAAAACCAGCAGACACAATACGAGGATATGAAATTTGGATCTTCTGATAGCAGCCATAATTCCTCCCAAATAATTATACAATTATGACTTTATTCTGTTGGGGGATTCGAGTTGACAGGTCTTTTGATGAAAACCCAACTTTTAATTTATACTGACTTGACCATTAATAATGACGGAAATTATGCCCGTTTTGTCAAATGGATTTTTGGCCGGAATGTTATTTTTTGTCGACGTGGTGACAGATTTTGACAGTTTTAAGATAATTTTCGTTCTATATTTTGCAACAAATCAAATGAAATAATCCCAATTGACTTTTCTTGACAGGATAGCTATTTTGGGGGATCGGCTGTCGAAGTATTCTATTACAGGAGGGTCTTTTGGCAAGATCAAAACAAATCGTTAAAAAGACCGCGAAAAAACCAGCTTCCGGGAAAACGGCAAAATCCAAGGCCGAGATAGAAGAGGCCAAGGAAATAGCAGCGGGGGCGAAGGCGAAATCAAAAAAGACCGCCATAAAAACATTAAAGCCGAGGACAACGGCAACCCGGCGAACGGTTTCCAAATCCAATAAAAAGCCTATCGAGCAGTATGACCACAAGGGCAAAGAACGGGTCAACAACCCGCCGGTCGGGCTGGTGACAGAGAAAACCGACAAGGATCTCGGTAAAAAGAAATATGCCTATGACCCGCATATTGATCCGGCCCTGCAGTTCGACTGCAAACGATCCGAGATAGAAAATATTATCGACAGCGGCCTGGGGGCCGAGACGGTCGAGGGTGCCAAGGCGGCTCTCAAGGAGCTTAAAAAACGGCAGGAGCCCTATCTGAACTGGGCCGGGAAAGCGGAGCGGACATCATTCGAGGTGCCGACCGTATCGCTTCATGTCCATGAACGAATCGATCCCAAGACAATAATCGAGGCAGTGAAAAAGAAAAACGGCCTTTTCGATCAGCGCGACCTGTTTTTCAGTCAGCCGGGTGAAAATCCACCGCTACGGGATGCCATCGAATTTTATAAGCACAAGCACAACTGGTCCAACCGGCTGATCGCCGGGGATAGTCTTGAAGTGATGAATTCACTGATCGAGAAAGAAGGTTTAGCCGGTCAGGTGCAGATGATCTATATCGATCCGCCTTACGGCGTAAAATACATGTCCAATTTTCAGCCCTTTATTAACCAGAAAAATGTGGCTGACGGTAAAGATCAAGATCTGACACAAGAACCTGAAATGATTAAAGCATTTAGGGATACATGGGAATTGGGAATTCACTCGTATATGTCATATTTACGAGACAGAATATATTTAGCCTCATTATTATTATCCGAAAGCGGTAGTATTTTTATCCAGATATCAAATGAAAATATCCATCATGTGAAAGAAATAATGGATGAAATTTTTGGCGCAAGAAATTTTGCAAACATAATAACATATAGAACAAAATCTCGTCCGCTTGGGACTAAATTATTGGAAACAATGGCAGATCAAATCTTGTGGTATGCAAAAGATGTTAATAATGCAAAATTCAACAGACTATTTGAAAATAAAAATATAGAGGGTAACCCAATTTGGAAGTGGGTGGAATTAGAAAATGGGGATATTAGAAAACTCCCTAATTCTGAATTACATAATCATAAATTATTACCTAAAGGCTCACGTGTTTTTAGAGGTGCTGATTTAAGGCCTGCAGGTTTTAATGCAAATTGTGTTTACGATTTTGAATACAAGGGAAAGACCTATAGCCCACCTGGTAATTCAAGTTGGTTGATATCGGAAGATAGAATGAGGATTCTTGCAAACAAGGGATACCTACTGGAAGGAACGAACACGCTGGAGAGAAAAATATACTTGAACGACTTTCCAATATCCCCTATTAATAACTTATGGCCCGAAACCGTTGGATCAAGTGACAAAATATATGTTGTTCAAACCTCTGAAAAGGTATTGCAACGCTGCCTTTTAATGGCAACCGACCCCGGCGATCTGGTTTTTGATCCAACCTGCGGTTCGGGAACAACCGCCTTTGTCGCTGAGCAATGGGGACGACGATGGATTACCTGCGATACTTCGCGAGTCGCGCTGACTCTGGCAAAACAACGCTTGATGACCTCGCTCTTCGACTATTATGAGCTGGCACACCTGGAAGAAGGTGTCGGCAGTGGTTTTAAGTATAAGACGGTTCCACATATTACACTGAAAAGTATTGCCAATGATGAGCCGCCGGGTGAAGAGACGCTTTATGATCAGCCATATATCGACAATAAGAAAGCCAGGGTGAGCGGACCTTTTACAGTCGAAGCAGTTCCAGCACCTGTGGTCAAACCATTATCCGAAATTACATCGGATCAGCCGGCTGATGATTCGGTGGCGCGGTCTGGCGAGACAGTCCGTCAATCCGACTGGCGGGACGAGTTATTCAAGACCGGGATTCGCGGTAAAGGCGGGCAGAAGATTGAATTCACGCGGATAGAGGCTTTGCCGGGAACCAGAAATCTGCATGCCGACGGGGAAACAAAAGGAGAAAAGGCGGAACGAGTGGTTGTATCATTCGGGCCGGAACATGCCCCGCTTGAGCAAAGACAGGTTGAACTGGCCATAGAGGAAGCCCGCAACTTAGTTCCAAAGCCGAAGATTATTGTCTTTGCGGCCTTTCAGTTTGATCCGGAAGCGGCCAAAGACATCGATGAGACCGATTGGCCGGGCGTAACGCTTCTCAAGGCGCAAATGAACACTGATCTTTTAACCGAAGACCTCAAAAAGCAGCGGTCCAGTAATGAAAGTTTCTGGCTGATCGGTCAGCCCGAAATTATCGTGAGGGAGATCAAGGAAAAAGGCAAGGCATCAAAATATCAGGTCGATCTTCTTGGATTCGATTATTTCAATACCAGAACCGGGACAGTGGAATCGGGCGGGACGGAAAAAATTGCCATGTGGATGCTCGATACCGATTATGACGGAAGAAGTCTATTCCCGCAGCAGGTATTTTTCCCCATGTCCGGGCCAAAGGACGGCTGGGCCAGACTGGCCAGAAACCTTCAGGCAGAAATAGATGAAGAATTAATAGAGCAATATCGCGGGACGACATCATTGCCATTTGAACCCGGAGATTACCGGCGGATTGCTGTCAAGATCGTAGATGATCGCGGAATCGAAAGCCTGGTAATTGAGGACCTTTGATATGCCTCAGTCGAAAATCGATAAACTTATAATAAATTCTCCATACGAAGAGCCCGAACATCATTGGAAATATGATCGGGAGACCCGGCTTTTTTCAAAAGAACCGGGCCGCAGACCGGCTGGGTATGTGGTGGCCACCGAAGGCTCAAAGGCCTTTGACGATCCGGGCCAATTTATAGAAATTGCCGCGGTCAATCAAATCAGACCTCGGATAAAAGCATGGCGGGAATCCGGCTACGTCGGAGTGACTGGAATCACAAGAAAACTGCTGGAGCATTGGTATGATCCCGAGGCAAGAGACCACAGGCGGTTTTTCTTTTGCCAGCTTGAAGCTATCGAAACATTGATCTGGCTGGCTGAAGCGCCAAAATCGCAAACCGTCGGACTGGAAATAAGCACCAACGGTGGTGAGTTTACCAGATTATGTTCAAAGATGGCGACCGGTTCCGGTAAGACAATTGTTATGGCGATGCTAATCGCCTGGCAGGTGTTGAATAAAGTAACTTATCCCCAGAATGCAGGATTTTCCAAGAATTTCTTTGTTGTGGCTCCCGGACTGACCGTTAAGAAGAGGCTGCAGGTATTGATTCCTTCGTCTCCGGGTAATTATTACGATGAATTTAATATTATCCCACCCGGACTAATGGATAAACTTAGACAGGGTAAAATTCTCATACGAAACTGGCATGCCTTAAGCTGGGATACCGAAGAGAGGCTTGCCAAAAAGAAGACTGTCGATAAACGTGGGGCAAAAAGTGATGAGGCGTATGTCCGGGATGTTCTGGGAGATATGGCCAATGCGCGAAATATTATCGTGATAAATGATGAAGCGCACCATGCCTGGCGGGTCCCGGCGGAATCAAAAATTAAGGGAGTCAAGAAAGAGGATATCGAAGCGGCTACGGTCTGGATAAGCGGTCTGGACCGTATTAATGCCGCACGGCAAATATTAAATTGTTATGATTTCTCCGCCACTCCTTTTGCGCCATCCGGGAAGAAAAGCTCGGAGGAGGCTTTATTTACTTGGATAGTAAGTGACTTTGGCCTGAATGATGCGATTGAATCAGGCCTGGTGAAGACACCACGAGTTGTTATCAGAGATGATGGCGAAATGGATGTCAAATCCTACAAATCAAAGCTATATCATATTTATGTGCATGTAAAAGATGATCTTAACAGGAAGGCTGAAGAGCATGAACCGTTGCCGGACCTGGTGACAAATGCATATTATTTGCTTGCAAAGGACTGGCTGGAGACTTTGAAGAACTGGCAGAAGGCGGGACACAAAATCCCACCGGTCATGATAACGGTGGCCAATAGAACTGAGACCGCCGCGCGTGTAAAGTATGCTTTCGATCATAAACGAATTCGAATCGATGAACTTTGCGATCCCACCAAGATTTTGCATATTGATTCGAAAGTCTTGGATGAAGCCGAATCGCAAGAAGAACTGCCTGTATTGAATAATGATGATATCGAATCAGGAGAAGAAGACCAGCCTGAAAGGAAATTGACCAAGAAAGAACTGGCCGAATTACTGAGGCAGACAGTTGATACGGTCGGTAAGATTGGTAAACCGGGTGAACATGTCCAGAAGGTTATTTCTGTCGGCATGTTGTCCGAGGGTTGGGATGCCAAAACTGTCACACATATTATGGGCCTGCGGGCATTCTCAAGCCAGTTATTATGTGAACAGGTCGTGGGACGAGGATTAAGAAGAACCAGCTATGATATTAATAAAGAAACAGGTCTGTTCGAGGCCGAATACGTTAATATATTCGGTGTTCCATTTACATTCCTGCCCCATGAATCAAAAGACGGCCCGCCGCCGCCGCCATCACCGCCTAAGACAAGGATTGAGGCTGTGATAGAAAAGCAGGCATTTGAGATTAGCTGGCCAAATATTATTCGAATTGACCATGTTTTTAGACCAACTCTTTCATTGGATATATCGGCAGTAAATTCCCTGGGGCTCAATGCTTATGAGACCAGGACTCTGGCTGATCTGGCTCCAGTGGTCGAAGGCAAACCCGATGTAACCAGGATTGCTGAAATCGATCTGGCTGACTTGGCCAAGCGTTATCGAATGCAAAAGATTATTTTTGAAACTGCCAGAGATGTTTATGAACAGATGAAGCCCGATAAATGGAGAGGCAATAAAGAATATCTACTTGCACAGGTGATTGGAATTGTTGAACAGTTTATAAGATCGGAAAAGGTTAAGATATTTCCGCCAATTTTCTGGCAACATGAAGATAAGAAGCGGATCTTGCTGACCTTGAATATGAACAAGATTGTCCAGCACATTTGGGAAAATATTATTTTCAACAATACCGAATCCTTGACTGTGGTTTTTGATAATGAAAAGCCAATTAAATCAACCGGCGATATGCCAACCTGGTTCACCGGCAAACCATGCGAATATGCCAAAAGATCACATATAAATCACTGTGTTTACGATAGCACATGGGAAGCTTCAGAAGCTTATGAATTGGACAGGAACAAACATGTGGACGCCTGGGTAAAGAATGACCATTTGGGATTTGAGATACTATATTTATTCGATGGGATGGTCCGAAAATACCGCCCGGATTTTATTATAAGGTTAAGAAACGGCGCCCATTTGGTTCTGGAAGTCAAAGGGGTTGACAGCCAGCAGAACAAGACAAAGCGCGCTTTTCTAGATGAATGGATCCGGGCTGTAAATGCCCATGGCGGATTTGGCACCTGGAAGTGGGCAGTTTCTTATAATCCGAGGGATGTAGAAGCCATCTTGGATTCAATTTTATAAAATAAAAAATCAAAAATATTTATCAGCAAAAGTTAAGACATTGAACTATAATGTCTTAATAAGGGTATATATTTTTTACTTTTTTGTTGACATAATTAACTAAATATACTAAATTCACTTAAAGTGCGAGAGGAGGATGAGATGAACCCGTTGGAGAAGGGCAGTAAGCGCTTTGGGGAATTGATCCAAGCCCTAAGGCAAGAAAAAGGATGGACTGTGAAAGAGTTCATAGGGAAATTAAAATCAAGGTGGGATATTAAGATATCGCCAGCCTATATAACACGAGTCGAGCAGTATGGTGAAATTCCCAGCCCTGAATTTATTTGTGCGATAGCAGACATCTTTGGTTATGATTTGAACAAACTTTTGAGTTGCGCCAGACAAGAAAAACTTGTTAAATTTAACAAAACGTTGGAAGAAAAGTACCAAAAAGCAGCCGGATTATTCCGACAGGGAAAGGTAGAAAAAAAGTAACAAATTTGGGGTAAACCCTTATGAATTTGAGGGGATTTTATAAGGATTCGATTAAAGCCCTTACCTTGGATATCATTCAGGAGTATATCCGGGAAATGGGCTGGACAAAACTCGAAGAAGTCATTATCGATCTTCGGGAAGTCTATGAGACCGTTATTTACCCCAGATTTGAATGTCAGCTAATAACAGATATTAATCTTGGCGAATTTGAAGATAGGAAGATTCTTGGTAAATTTATAGGCAAGGACAGGGTCGTATTGGTCGATAAATCAATCTCGCCGCCCGCAAGGGATGCGAGATTTACTTTTACACTTGGCCATGAATTCGGCCATGCGGCTTTGCATCCCGGGGGAAATAGGTTATTTAGATGTAGTTCCAGGGAGATATTTTCGAGCAACAAAGAAAAAACCATGGAGATTCAGGCGAATCTTTTCGCCGAGAATCTGATCATGCCGGATAGACTTGTTTATCAGAAGTATTATTTGTGTTACCAGACAGGAAGACCATTCAGATATACCGGGCCCGGAGAATATTTTATTTATGCATATGGTATTGATAGGAAAATCAAGATATACTCCTATACTGATCTTTGCAGAATTTTGGCAGGAGATTTGGTCATGCGTTTTTCAAATATTTCAAAGGAAAGCTTGGGGCTAAAATTACATAAACTTGGATTAATAGCTAATTGCACCATGGAGAAATATGACATGAGCTTCATGAGACCTCAAAAAGGTCCTTTTAAGACAGTAGCATAATTTTTTTATGCTGTAAGTTAACTGAATTTAGTTAAACGGGTAAATGGTTGACAGAGAATAACAAAAACAAGATGGCCAGTCTGACTCAATTGATTGAACAGACATTCAAGAGGGTCCTGAAGAAAGGATTCTATGGAATGGCCCGATTCAGTGTATCGATCCAGGATGGATCAATACAGGATATCGAAAAAGAAGAAATAGAGAAAACCAAAATAAGCTGACAGCAGGTATCTGAAGAGCTTAGTTGTATCAAGAGGAGCCCGCTTGCGGATGGTGAACTATCCGTATGCGGGTTTTTTATTTATGACGGGATATAGTAAAGAATTTCTGGATCGGACAATTGAAACTTGGCAGCAATATTATGCCCGCCCTCTTACCCGCGAAGATGCCAGGGAGATTGCTGACAATATGACCGGTCTTTTCAACCTGCTTGAAGAATTGGACAGGAAATATGGCAAGGAAAAAGAGAAAGCATAATCCAAATTTAATTAAAGGGCGCCGCTCATATACCTTTGCCGAAATAGCCCAAGTCTTCGGTGTTCATGTTCGGACCGTTCAGATCTGGCGTAAGCATGGATTGAAAATTATAGATGAGACATCAAAACCCTATCTGGTTTCAGGGGAAGATGTCAGGGATTTTTTAAGGGTCAAATACTCAAAAAGAAAACAAGAGCTCCAACCGGGGGAGTTTTTCTGTGTGAGTTGCAGGAGCCCAAGAAGGTCATTGCCACAAAATGTCAGAATTATTTCAACTGGCAGGAAACTGGGTTCATGTTATAAGCAGGTTATTATAAAGGGGGTTTGTAGTGTCTGCGGCCGGAATCTAACTGTTTTTTCCTCAGATAGAAAATGGCTGAAGCTGTCAAAAATCATCACGAAATTAACGGAATGTAAAATACAATTAATTGGTACTGAGGGGCATTGCTTTAACACTGACATAGACGGAGGATTAGATGAAGAAACATAACATCAAAAACGAGCGAGTGAAAAGGAAGTTCATCCAATGGCTGAGAGAAGCTGACGGCTGTTGTGAAGCCACTATCGACAACATTGAAAAGGCAGTCCTGATATATGAAGAATTCACCAAAACTGCGGATTTTGGCTCGTATTCACCTGATAAGGCGATTGAATTCAAGAAGCATCTTAGAAATCGGGAATTTCGTGGTAGGCCAATTTCAATAGTTACTTATCACACCTATTTGAGACACCTCCGGAAATTTTTTGCATGGTTGGCCTGGCAACCGGGATATAAAAGCAAAATTGCCCATGATTCGATTGACTATTTGAAGATTAAGGAAAAGGAGGAGAGAATGGCTACCCAGACAACACCCAGAAATTACCCGTCTCTGGAATATGCTATTAAAATGGCTAATTCGATTACTATAAATTCGGAAGTAGATCAGCGAGATCGCGCGCTTATCTCATTTACACTCTTGAGCGGTATGCGCGATGAAGCCATTGTTACTCTTCCATTGGATTGTTTCGATGAAAATAATTTAACAATAAATCAAAATCCAAGAGCGGGTGTCCGGACCAAGTTTTCCAAGTATATTTTCACTACTCTTTTCAGGTTTGATGAACAATTAGTGGAATATGCTGTCGAGTGGGCTAAATATCTTAAGAAAAAGGGATTCGGTTCTGCCGATCCTTTATTCCCGCGTTCCAAAACCAACCAGGGCAAAGAAAATCTTAGCTTTGAGAGCGCAACTGAAATCGAGCCAATATTCTGGCAAGGAACCGGCAGAATTCGAGAGATATTCAAGAAGCGATCAGATGAAGCAAGATTGCCTTATTTTCCTCCGCATACTTTCAGGCATCTTGCAGTTGACCTGGCACTGAAACATTGCCGAACCGGAGAAGAGATCAAAGCAATCAGTCAGAATTTTGGACACGAACATATTGCCACAACCCTATCCTCGTATGCAAACTATGGCAATGCCAGGCTGACGGAGATCTTAAAGAGTATAGACTTTTCAAAAAAGCAGGCAACCATTGAGAATGATAAAATAGAGAAAATAAGGAAGATTTTGCTTGACTAAATAAAATAATATGCTATATTGTGCTATAACAGGGAAATATTATGGATCTAATCAAAAGGCTTGAAATCTATCGCTTAGAAAATAAAATCTCTCAGGAGAAATTAGCTGAAATGCTTGGAGTGGCATTTTCGACTGTTAACCGCTGGCTCAATGGTCATACAGAACCGAATAAGATTCAGAAATATCATATAGAGAAACTATTAAAGGGCAAGAAATGATTAAGGCCGTCTTATATGCCAGAGTATCCTCGAAGGAGCAGGAAAAAGAGGGGTTCTCCATTCCAGCTCAGATAAAGCTACTAAAGGAATATGCCAAAAAGAATGACATCCGGATAGCTAAAGAATTTGTCGATGTAGAAACGGCCAAAAAATCGGGAAGAGTCAGTTTTGGGGAAATGGTGAATTTTCTAAGAACCAATTCAAATACTAATATAATTCTTGTTGAGAAGACAGACAGGCTTTACAGAAACTTCAAGGATTATGTCTTACTTGAGGAGCTTGAAGTAGAAATTCACCTTGTCAAAGAAAATGAAATCATAGGCAAGGATAGCCGTTCGCACGCCAAATTTATTCATGGCATCAAATTGCTAATGGCCAAAAACTATATTGATAATCTATCTGAAGAATCACGAAAAGGAATGCTTGAAAAGGCGGAACAGGGGGATTATCCAAGCAGGGCTCCATTGGGATATACAAATAACAAAATTACTCGTCGAATTGAAATTGATCATGATAAAGCCGATCTGGTAAAAAGACTATTTGAATGGTATGCGACTGGAAATTACTCATTGAAATCACTGTCCGATAAGGTCTATAAAGAAGGATTGGGCTATATAAAATCCGGGGCTCGTTTTAGCCCGGGGACTATGGAGAAGATTCTCAAGAATCATATTTATTATGGCTATTTTCGGTGGGACAAAAAAATATATAAAGGCAATCATACGCCGATTATTTCAATGGAGCTTTTCGACAAGGTTCAATATCAGCTAAAGAGATTCGATAAGCCAAGACAGAATAAACATGATTTTGCCTATAGGGGTCTGCTCACCTGTGGTTATTGCGGATGTAAAATGACCGCAGAATTACAAAAGAAAAGATATGTTTACTACAAATGTTCACAATCAAAAGGTAAATGCCAGCAGGGTTATTTTAGAGAAGAAGTAATTGAAGATCAGTTATTCAAGATTGTTGATGCTATATCCCTAAATCCCGTATTGGTTGAATGGCTGAAAAGTGCCCTTAAAGAGAGCCATCAAGATGAACAGAATTATCATAATAGTTCCGTTGTCATCCTACAGACAGAGCTTTCAAAATTGGAAAATCGGGTAGCAAAAATATACGAGGATAAGCTGGACGGAATATTAACAGAAGATCAATGGAAGTCATTTCATGATAAATATTTTGGCAAAATCGAACAGATAAGAAACAAAATCGGGTTACATGCAAGTGCAAACATCGATTATTATGAAAAAGGCGTAAAAATCTTAGAACTCGCGCAAGACGCTATGAATGTTTATCTTAGAAGCGATTCCCATGAAAAGAGAAGAATACTTGATTATATATCTTCGAACTGTGTCATAAAGGATGGTGAATTCAATATTGAATATCGCCAACCCTTTGACATGCTTGCAGCTTTCAAAGAAAAAGAACATAAAAAAATTCGGCAATCTGGTCTGGAATCGCCGAATCATCAATTATGGCGTCCCCAAGGGGATTCGAACCCCTGTTGCCGCCGTGAAAGGGCAGTGTCCTAGGCCGTCTAGACGATGGGGACGCAAACTCGTGACCTAGTATATAAAATTTTTCGCTTCTGTCAACACAAATTATAGCTAATTGTTCCCAAAAATAGGACCGGCCGGGTCGCCGAAAACATTTGGCCGTCAACAAAATATCGCAAAAACAGCCCCCCGCACGGCTTCGCCGCCTCTATTTCAGAAGGACCATTTTCCGCGTCAGGCTCGTTTTACCCGCTTCCAGCCGGTAAAAATAAACCCCCGCCGCGGCTTCATGACCGGACCGATCGCGCCCATCCCACGAACTTTCATAGCTCCCGGCCGGCAACTCGGTGTCGATCAACTCCGCCACCCGGCGGCCCAGCAGATTGTAGACGGACAGATTCACCCGCGAACGGCTCTTCAGATCGAAAGCAATCCGGGTTGCGGGGTTAAACGGGTTGGGATAATTCTGGCCCAGTGTAAACTTGTTTGGGAGAATATCATTATCGACCAGTCTGACATCGGTCACGATATCATACATTGCCCGCGCCGCCGCTGACGTTGCCGTTAGATTACCGAGCGTGCTGTCAGCCGCCACGATGGCAAAAACGGCGGTATCTATCTCGCCGGGAGCCAGGTTAAACGGCCCGGTCGAGACCACTTGGGCAAGATCAAACCAGGAATTCGCGGCTGCATCAAAAACGGCGTCAGTCAGGAGATCATATTTTGTTGATTCCGCAAATGATAAATCTTTAAAAGGCGAAGATGTAACAAGGCTACTGATAATATTACTTGCGGCCATACCTTCCGGATTTATGACCGTGACCCCGCGATATTTGGCCGGAGTCGGCGGCAGAGTGTTGACAAGGCCATGATTTATAAAACCCAGATTTTCGGCTTCGACATAACCGGCGCTGTCATGAAAATCATTATACAAGTCCCAATCCATGAACAAACCGGCATAGATATCATTGATTGCACTATCAGATATATTCTTAAAAATATATTGCATTATTACATAATTATCATTGGGCGGACTGTTCCAGCTGTACGTTTTTTGCGTTATCTCGAGGCCGATTGGATTTTCGGCCCGGCTGTCATCGAAGACCGCATATGTTTGCTGGTCGGCCTTTGGACCGGGGACAGAAATGATCAGATCACCTTCCGGAGCGACCGCAAAATCATTGTCCGGCTCCTCCGCATAGTTGCGGATACCGTCGGAGATATGATCGACATCGGTTCCGATAATAAACGACCCTTCGAACATATCATTGCGGGATTTATTTATATAGCGAAAGCCGCTGAAACTGAGCGGATCGAAACTATTGAAGGCAAAGCCATAGATGCCATAATTGGAAACGGTGAAATCGAGCACATCATTGGTATGCGTGTAAAATGTTTTTTCCGGCGCGCTGCCGATGCGAATATACAATTGTCCCGGCATCAGGTATCCGGCGCCGTCACTCAAATCGATATTCACCGACAACAGCCGCCCGCTCGTTACCGTGTCATGCACCACCGCCATGAATTCGATATCGCTGTGGGCGGTGTCGCCCGATTCGACTGTCCCGAAGATAAGACTGTTGATGAGGATATCCAGCCCGCCGCTGTTATCATAAACATCGCCGACAATATTTTCGATACGGGCGCCGACATTCTTGATGATGACCATCCCGCTGACCGTGTCGCCCGGCAAAACCAAAGGATGTTCAAATGAATATATTTTGAGATTCGGCGCCGGGGAATGCATGATCGTATCCAGCGCCGTCAGCGCGGCGGGAATGTAAAGCATGCCCCAGCCGTAAGTGTTATTGGGAAGCGGCTCGGGGTCGGGCGCGGCGCTCGCCCCGGCGATAAGCGCCTGCTTGATCTCATCGACCGTGGCATCGGGAGCATACTGGCGCAAAATCGCCACTGCCCCCGCAACGTGCGGCGCGGCCATCGATGTGCCATTGGCGCGAGACATAAACTGTGAACCGATCGATGACCAGATACTGTCGCCGGGAGCAGCCAGATTCGGTTTGATCATGTCAATCGAAAGCGGATTGCAGTTCGACGGCCCGCGTGAAGAATAACGGGCGATAAGGCTGTCACCATAGTAAATCGAGCCGACCGCAAAGCAGTCGAGAGAATCATAGGCCAGGCAGGCCGGATTGGACATTGTCCGCGCATTCGGCCCGCTGTTACCGGCGGCAAAGATATTAACAACGCCGAGCGCCTCGACATTGTCGATCATCTCCCTGAAATAATCGCTGCAGCCCAGGTTCCGGTACTCCCAACTGTGATTGATTACATCCGGCACATCGCTGATCGTGTTCGGGTCGCCATCGGGATCGGCCGCCCACTCGAAAGCATCGATAACCGAAGCTCCGATCAAACTGATGACCGCCGCGGAGATCCATTTCGCCCCGGGAGCCACACCGATACTGTCTTTACTTAGATATAAATCAACCCCTGCCCCCACCATGATACCCATCGCATGCGTTCCATGGGTGGCATCAGGAAGATACGCGAAAACATGCGGAAATGGCTGCATGCCGATCGGATCGAACCAGGCGGCGGCCGAGTCGCCGTCAAGCCCTTTCCATTTATCCTTAAGAGCCGGGTGGCCGCCCTCGACACCGGTATCGAATGAACAAACAATCCTGCCCTCTCCGTTGTAACCCAGCGCCCAGGCGGAGTCGGCTCCGACCATCCTGATATTCGGCTCCGGCGCCGACGGCAGTAAATTCGGCTGAGAAGGGGAGATATAGGTTGGTCCGACAAGCTCTAATTGCGGCAGCTCATACATGACATCGACATCCGATCGGGAAGATATATTTTTCAATTTGGAAACTGAGAGCGAAACGGTGACGGCATTGACTATCCAGTGACCTTTAATATTTTCCGCCAGATCCGACTGCTCGAGCTGTTCCAGGGCGGCCAGTAATCCGGTCTGTGTGAACGATGCTTCACCTTTAAGCCGTTCGACTCCGGCCAGATGCCGGGCTTTGAAAGTATGATAATTGGATTGCAGGTCACTCTTAATGTTTGTTTTGGAAACCGGCTGTTTGAGCGTTATGATAACCGGAATTTTATCGTAGGCGCCCGCCCCGGATATTTTCGCCGCCAGCTCCGGCGCCATTTGACCGGATAATACCGGGCGATGCACTATTATCATCACGATAAACACCATTGACAAAATCATCAATTTCTTCATACTATTCATACACCCTGCTTATGTTGCCATTTAATTATGGTCATATTCGACAATAAGGCCGATTAAAGAATTTTTTCGCCATGCATTACTTTATTGTCTTCCAACGGGTTAAGTATAATAAAAAATTCCCAAAAGGCAAGCAGAATTGATATCAATTACATTTTTAATCGATTTTATACATTTTGATGCCGTTCGAATACTAAACCGGGTTTTAAAAATCCAACTTTATTGTTATATTATCAAAGTATTTACGTCAATTATATAAACGGGAGAAAATAAATGATGCCTGCAAAAATAACGATTTTAGCCATAACCATTCTGATTGTCGGATTAGTCGGGCCCGCCGCGGCCGGCTGGAAATTTTATGATTCTGAGAATAACGATCTGATCGACAATTATATTAACACGCTTCATGCCGATACTTCGGGCTCCATCTGGATCGGAAGCAACGGCAGCGGTGTCGAAAAATTCGACGGCACTCACCACGAGCCATATACTCAATTAATCGGGTTAATTAGTAACACCATTAACGATATTACTTCCGACTCATCGGGAACATTATGGTTCGCCTCTTTTTACGGCTTTTGCAGCTTTGACGGTTTAATTACCTGGACCCAATACGTTCAGGGGGTCGGTCTGGAGCATGTCGATATCAAAACCATGGTTGTCGATGATTCCGGTTTCATGTGGCTGGGGACATTCGGCGCCGGCGTTCTCAAATATGACGGCGATACCACTCTCGCCCATTACACGGTGGACAGCGGCCTGGCCGACAACAGTACACTGTCATCGCTAATTGATGCCGACGGCAACGTCTGGTTCGCGACACGGGGGGGAGTCTCAAAAATCGATCACGACGGCATCTGGACCTCGTACACTCAGGATAACAGCGGCCTGAAGGGCGACCTTGTTTATGCGATGGTTCAGGATCCTTCCGGATATTTCTGGTTAGGCACCGACTCCGGGCTGAGCCGTTTTGATGGCGCCGCCGACTGGGTCAATTACACCGAAGCGGATGATGGTCTCGCGCCCGGAGCAGTGATGGCTGTCGCTGTTGACAGCCTGGGAAATATCTGGGCCGGTCATGCCTGGACCCAAGCGTTTGAAGTATGGATATCGGTCTTCGACGGCGCCGACTGGACAACCTACAACCGCTACAATGGTGTCGGGAGCAATGCCAATGTCACCGATATCGCCGTCGATACCTCGGGAAGAGTCTGGATCTCCACTTTTGGTGACGGGTTGACATCATTCGAACATGAGGCATCCGATGTCACCGATGACAGTCACGGTAATCTGCCGGCCACTTATAAGCTTTCGCAGAATTATCCCAATCCGTTCAATGCTTCGACAAAAATCAAATACTCGCTTTCATCCCGCGCCCATGTGGATATATCGATTTACAATATACTCGGGCAAAACATTAGACGATTGGTTAACAGCGAATATGCCGCCGGAGAATATTCAGTCATCTGGGACGGCACCGACCGTAACGGCAATCCGGCGCCATCGGGCATATATTTCTATGAATTGAAGACCGGCGATTTCAAGGAAGCCCGGAAGATGGTGCTGATGAAGTAGTTTTATCCTGTTTTAAAATAATTCTGTCTATATTAAAAAAAGGACGGGTTGAAAACCCGTCCCTGCTGTAATCCATAGAAAGTTTTCTAAAACTCGAAGGTTAACCCGATCTGGGCCGTCATCATGTCGGTCTTGGACTTGCTGATATCATAGTAAGCCTGCCCATCCTCGACAACGATCGACCCTTCTTTCAGATATTCGGCTTCGCCGCCGATCAAATACCGCAGACGAAGATCCATCATCAATCGCCACAATTTGCCGTGGGTCGGATCGCCGGAATATAAATTTATCATGACACCGCCCCCGGCGCCATAGCTGAAAACGGCGTCATCCAAATTGGTCGAACTGGCGATATCCTCACCATCGCCGATATCTTCGATGGTTGTTTCGGTGAAAAGGTAATTTAATCCGATCAGCCCTTCTCCATACGGGCGAATCGGGCCGGTTTTCGGCTGGACCCGGAACAAAAGATGCCCCAGGATAAGATTGTTATCGGTGGTCACATCCACAAAAACATTGGGGATAGTAGAGCTGAACGGTTCCCGGTGTGTTTCATGGCCGTAAACCATAAAACCCATCGAGGCGCCGATTCCAAAAAATGAATTGCCTGGGGTATAGAGAAATTCGCCGCCGATCCCGACGCCGGTTTTGTCAAGCTCATCCTTGAAATCGCCCTGCGGGAAACCCAGAAGCAGGTTGACTCCACCCTGAAAATTCGTGAATGCCCCGGCCGGAGCCGCCGACATAAGAAACGCCCCCACCATCATCAGACAAGCCAATTTGATTACTTTCATACCGACCCTTCCTCTCTTAAATAAACCATCTTTAGTTCAAAATGTAACGCGTCATATTAATAAATCAATAAGAGAGACGAAAGAAATAAAATATTGTTTCAGCCGTTTCCTGCCGCCGGTGACTGGAAGCAAAAATACCGAAAAAAAAGGCCGGTAATCAACCGGCCCCTTTAATTTCTTCAATTAAAACTCCAGTCGAGCCAGAATCCGTAATAACCGCGGACGGCTGTAGTTATTCGGATCATTCAGCCTGAGCGCATATTTCTCGGCGAAGGTAAGACCGGAGTTGTCATAAATGTTTTCATCCGTAGCCTGCAAATCATAGTCAATCGTCTGGTCATAGGCGTCATAATCAGCCCTGCCGGTGGCGTCATACACATCAAGAAAATTATCCCGGTCGAGTAGATTGAGCACCTCGAAACAGAGCGACATTGATGCTCCCCTGAAATCGGCAACCCGCGCCGACAGGGCCAGATTCACCTCGAAGAAGTGACGCGCCTTCTCGGAGAAAAACGGCGATACCGGTGTTACCTGAGCATCGCCGAACGAAACCTCGTCATAAGGAGCCATTTTGGTATAGCGCAGGCCGCTCTTATAATCAAACGATATATTCAGACCAAGGCGGGAGAGAATCTTTGCATATAAGCGGTCGTGATCAAGATTGAGGTTTCCAGGGTGGAGCCCGAAAGTTCCGCCCAGTTTATAAGTATCGAATTCGATTGATGAAGCAGGAATACTGGCTGGGTTGCTCCATGCAATATTGTAATCATGATAATATCTTAAGACTATATCCCTGTCCCATTTGCGCCACACAACTTCGCCATACAGGGCGGTATTGATAAAATGTTTTCCCGAATACTGATAGCTTAGTACCAGCGCATTCTCGGTTCCCTTCACGTCCCGATTTTCCAGCATATCATATGAGTACGGTATCGCGGAAAAATGATAAAAACCATAAAATCCATCCGACCTTCTGTACTGATAAGACAAAGATAAAGAATTATCATGAGTTGTGAATCTTAATCCAGATTCAAGTTGAGTATGCTTTATCGAACTTAGGTTGGCATTGGGGAATGGATAATATGAACCCGCTGAAATTCGACTTTCCAGAAATTCAAAACCGACATAAAGACTGTCATAGGAAGGATATTCATAGGTTCTGACCGCGTTGGCGAACAAATCAAGAGAATTCCGCAAAGAATACCCGCCCGAAAATCTGAATCCCACATCGGTGTTTACCTCAGTTTCTTTCATATCCACCGCTTCCAGGTCATAATCATCTATACCGTCGGGATCAAGCGGATTAAGAGGATCGCGGAAGACCAGCGCACCGGGGTCGAACCTGTAATAATCGACAGTGCCTTTTACAAAATATTTCCGATCGATTATTTTTGCACCAATTGAAAGATTCAGCTTCTTTGGATGGGGAATATCGGCGAAGTAGTTATTCTCAGTGGTCTCATCGCCCAGCGAGTCAAACCCGATGACGTCAACGAGTGAAGCACTATATCCCTGTGTTGCATCCAGGCTCACGTATTTTCTGAAGGTTGAGACTGAATATTGAACATCCGACCATACTTCAATATTGTCTGAAAATTGCTTTTTCAACTGCACAAAAGCTTTCTTTTCACGAGTCTGATATCTGCTGTAAACACTATAATAATGCGACTCATCGAGAGTGTCGGTAATTTCTTCCATATCATCCCAGGCATAGAACAGATAGTGGGGATCATAGCTTGGATTCGAGATTGTCCGATCATACGCCGTTAAATTGTCGAAAAATTTGCCGTCGCCTTTTCTGCTTTCGTCGCCGGAAATTCCGACTCTGACATTCATGAAAAGATCTTTCATCAGCCAGCCGCTCACCGACAAATCGCCGCCATAAGCATTCAATTCCTCACGAGGCGAGTGCACATAATCAAAATAATAGGCATGCTCATAGTAGTCCCGCTTGATCGACTTGTAATAAATGCTGACATCAGATTTGAAGCGCGTCAGAATATTAAACCCGATCCCGCCCAGCAGCTCGACATTTTCGGCGCCGTTATGCGGCAGCCGGCAGTCAACATTCCATTTCGGGTCGGCGTCACCCAGATTGTCAAAACTGAGGGCGCCAAAGGCCGAGCCGACTCCCCTCGGAAGTTCATGCCGCGCCACCACCCGGTAGTACCTTTGATCCCTGGTTCCGTACGTATATTCACCGCCCATTTTCTCCGGGCCGAGATAATTGTTGATCAGGCTGATATTTTCATCGCCGTATCCCGCAAACGGGTCGCTGATATTGACCAGCGCCAGGTCCGGCATTGTTTTCGAGTTGGGCGCAAAAACCCGCCCCTGTGTTTCTTCCGCGATATTCAGTCCTTCATATGAATACCGCACACTGTCGCGGCCCGCCGGGGCCAGTATCCCGAGACCGTCCGACAACTCACCCGGCATGCTGTTAATCTCATTTCGGTCAAAGGTCAAAATATGGCCGCCTTGATCAGCGAAACCATCGTTGTGCAGAAGATATTTTCCGTCGCTATTCCGAATAATAATTTTGCTGGTCAGTCCGGGCAAGACCTCCGCCTTAACGGAAACAGCCCCGCGATCATCCGGAAAAGCCAGTTGAATATCATAGTGGCCGGGATAAATATCCCAGAATATCATCTCTCGATTTTTATCGAAATATCGAACCATCGGCTCGCCTTCAAGCTGGATACTCATCCGCGAGAAATCTTCCGTAATCGATTTATCCAGATATATCGCCATGTTTCCGAATTCCGCCGCACCGGCGATCATAGCCGGCTCCGATATCATAATAATGATAAAAATCAACGACAGCTTTTTCATCTGAAAACCTCCATCCGGCCTTGATAATACGGCAAAAGGTACTCAAGAAATATTACAAATGCAAACAATATTCGAGGAACGAGTAAATCGGGCTCCTTATGCCGCCTTCCTATGTGGAAATTAATATGGATTTTAACTAAAACTTGTACTCGAAGCCGGCCACCGGCAGGAAGCTGAGTTGATGATTGAAGTGTGTTCTTTCTTCCGCCTTGCTCCAGTCATAAGTGGCCACATTTTTCCGGTTATAAAGATTCCATATGCTCAGGTACATCCTTAGATTGGAATGCGTGAAATTGAATCTGTGGTCGATGCGAACCGACATGCCATGATAATCGGGCAGCCTCTCGCCGTTAATATTATTGCGATCCAGTATGCCGTCGCCCTGCTGCACCGATGCCGATGAATCGTATGGCGTATATGGCCGCCCTCCGGCAAATTCCCAGCGTATTTTGAACTCCCAATTATCATCCGGGCGATAACCGCCCTCCGCCGTAAGGTTCACCCTGTTATCGTTGACGCGGTTGCGCCAGATATCATCAAGACCGCGATATCTGGCTTCGTAATAGGTCCCTCCAAGCAGCCCGTACAATTTCCCGGAAAATTTTTTCTGAAGAACAACCTCGATCCCGCGGCTGGCCGCCCGGCTGCCACCGACCAGTTCCCGGTGACTCAGGAAAAACCCGTAATATTCCAGAACCTCATCAATAAGAAATATCATCGGTTGATTGACATCGATCGGGAAATTGCGGTACTGCTTCTCATAATACTCGACCGTCAGGCGCGTATCATCGGCAAGAATTTGATTGATCCCGATGATATAGTGGTGCGAGCGCAGATCGCCGATATCATCGGCGTTATCGTACTGGCCGAGGAATATCATCGGCAGGTTCTGATAATAAGTTCCAAATGCCCCGGTCAGGGCCGTTCTTTCCGACAGCCTGTATGAAAACGAAAGGCGGGGGGACCAGTGATGATCCATATTGTAGGAGAAATAATCCGATCGAACCCCGACCGTAGTGTTCAGTCTTTCGCTTATTCTGAAAGTGGAACTGAAGAAATACCCGACACTAAATGTTTCTTCGACGGTCTTTATGTATGTCTCGGGAAGACTCATCAAATAATTATCGCGCATTGCCGCGAAATAATAATCTATGTCGGCATGATTTAATCCCAGGCTAAGACCGAAATCCAGTAATATCGATTCGCTGACCCTCAGGTGCTGCGAATTTTTCAGCTGATAATAATCTTCCAGCGACTCTGTAGTGAAATGCAGTGAATCGTTTTCATACCATCTGCTGAGGAAGTCATACTTCATATGGGTCCTCGATAAGATGAGATCCGAATAGCCGTTCTGATTCCAGAGATACCTCCAGCTCAACCCCATATCGAACTCCGAGTCGGCGGCATCACCATAATTGGAGCCGCCGAGGACATCGGCGTCATCTCTGGCAACCGACACATCACTTGAACCGGCAATAGCCAGGGCGCTCAACTTATTGTTCGGCGATAAATCATAGGTTAACTTTGTTTGAATGTCCCAGTGCTTGGGCGCCATATCTATATCAAGGATATCCATAAGAAGATCAAGAAAACCGCGTCGTGCCGCCACCAGCCAGGCGCCTTGACCATGATGCAGTGGCCCCTCCGCAATCAGTCCGCAGCCGCCCAGATCCAGGACCGCCTTGCCGTCGAACTCTTCGCGATTACCCTCACGATACTTTATATCCATATAGGATGACAAGCGGTTTTCGTACCACGCCGGAAAGCCGCCGGTGTAAAAATTGAGTTCTTCGAAAAGATCGATATTCAGCAGCCCGATTATCCCCCCGGGCGCCCCATAGGATGCATAATGATTGACATTGGGAATCGGAACCCCGTCAACCAGAAAACCGTTTTCTATGGGGTTGCCCCCGCGGACGATAAGATTGTTGAACCGGTCATCAAAGCTGGACACGCTCGGCAGGGTGCTGATGACACGGGTAACGTCGGAGGCAAAGCCGGGGGACCGCTCTATTTCGACCTTTGAAAAATTGATCGCGCCGACCGGATTACGGTCCAGGGCGGGAAAATAACCCGAGGTTACCCTGATTTTTCGTCCCGGCACGGCGGCCGCCTTCAACTCCGGATAAACATATGTAATCCGGTCAGGTTTGATATTTATATCGGTTTTCATTACCGGAGTATAGCCGATATGGGTGATCCGAAGGCTGTATTTCCCGACCGGCAGATTCGCGAAAGTGAAAAAACCGGCCGTGTCCGTGACGGTTCCGAAATCGGAATCAATTATATAAATATTGGCTCCGACCAGGGCCGCCCTGACATCGGCATCGACTACCCGCCCTTTGATTGTACCGTGCAATGAGGCCCTGTTGGAAGCATCCGGATAAACCCGGGGGGCCGTTAATATTTGTAGGAGTATTAAAATAACAAAAGAAGATAAATCACAGGAGCATTTAAATATCCTGCATATTTTTCGCAATCATTCACCTTCGGGTTGAATCAGATTCAGCATCTTTTGCGCAGCCTCGGGATTGCGCACCACCAGGCTGTCATACACCTTTTCCGCCTCTTCCGTCATATTATTGTACATTAAAGCCGCCCCCAGAAACACCTGAGTATCAATGTCGCCGGGTCTTATCTTGGCCGCCTCCCTGAACTGTACCAGCGCCTCGGGAAATTTTTCCTGAATAACATAGAGAACACCCAGCCGCTGATGCGCTTCAAAGTAATCGGGGTAAAGCTCCAGCGCCTTTTTGTATATCACTTCCGCCTCATCGCGTTTCTTGAGCCGGTCCTTGGCCTGCGCCTGATAAAAAAGATAACGGGGCTGTTTCGGTGAACGCTCGGCCGCGATATCAAAAAACTGCTCCGCTTTGACATAGTCTTTCCGGGTCAGGTAAATGTTGCCCATTAGGAAATGCGCCTCCGTATCGGTCGTATCCAGTTCGATCATCTTCTCGAGAGCCTTCCGGGCCTCATCGTGCCGCCCGGATGTCAGGCAGATGGAACCGAGATTATGAAGAAAATCAAGATTGGTTCCTTCCATTGACACCGCTCGACGATAATTGCTTATTGCTTTAACCGTATCGCCGATGCTGGAATAGGTGATTCCCAGGCTGTTGAAGATCTCCGGGTCGGTCGAGTCCTGCGCCAGGGCCTTTTTCAGATATTCCAGCGATCTGGCATAATCCTTTTTCATCGAGTAAAGAACCCCCAGATTTCTGAGAGCATTGACATTCAATGAATCAAAATCGAGCGCCCGGTGAAAAAGCTCCAGCGCCCGGGGATAATCATTGGCCCCGAAAGCGCCGCCCGCTTTTTTCAAATAAACACTGAGACTGTCCTCGGCATTGCCGATTGATGCCATAATTACCAGGAATATGACTACTTTAACCAATGATGTGCGCAATTTTATTCTCCCGAAAAAGACTTTTTATATTATACCCTTAAGATTATCGGCTGTGGCAAAGAAAGTCAAGTAATTGCTTGGCCGCCCCCAAAATATAAATACGAACGCCCATCCATCCGGATGGGCGTCGTCAAGGTGATCCTTGAGAGAGGTAATTCCGCTTCGTCCCATGAAACGGAATACTATTTTTATATCAGTTGTCGCCGGTGCCGTTCCTCAGATTACTCAGGGCAAACGATAAATATTCCAGCTCCATGGACATGTTCTCGTTTCTCAGAAAAACATCGTCCGGGACCTTCAGATTGACCGAGGCAAAATTCAAAATGCCCTTAATACCTGCCTTGATAACATCATCGACAATATACTGGGCAACTGTCGCCGGAACCGCCACGACGACTATTTCAATGCTATTATCCTTAAGGTCTTTTTCCAGATTCTTTATATCAGAAACGATGATTCCCTTGTGATTCGAACCGATTTTGCGCTGATCGTTATCGAAAATCAACTTTATATTAAAGCCCTGTCTCTGAAATTCCTTGTATCCCACGAGAGCCGATCCAATATTACCGACACCGATCAAAGCCACGTTCCAGCCCCGGTTCAGACCGAGAATTTCCGCAATCTGCTTTTTAAGTTCGGAGACCGGATAGCCCAGACCACGGGTACCGAAAGAGCCAAAAAACGATAAATCTTTTCGTACCTGCGCCGGAGTCAGCTTCTTTCGCTTGGCCAGTTCTTTAGATGATACCGTTTCATAATTCTCCTTTTCGAGAATCGATAAAACCCGATAATACAAGGACAGCCTGCGTATGGTTGATTCCGATATTTTTTTCTTCTTCGATTCAGATATCACAATATAACCTCTTGTTCGACATCATGCCCCAAAATCAGCATGTGAATCAATTCACAAATGTTAAATTAGGCAGACTTGCCGATTATGTCAAGTGAAAAATATCACTAATATAAAATTAGATTCACAACTCAAAATTAATATATATTGTATTTATCTACTATAATATGCCAATATATGGTATTATTTGATACTAAAAAAATTAAATTGTTTTCGCAATCAAATTATTAGCCGCGGAATGTTTCCGTTTATTCGGCTGATAATCTCATAATTTACGGTTTTGGCCCAGTCGGCAATCTGATCTGCCGTTACTTTCTCTTTCTGATCGCTGCCCAATAACACGACCTCATCCTCAAGCCGGACACCTTTGATATCGGTAATATCGACCATGGCCAGATTCATACAGATTCTTCCGCGAACCGGCGCCCTTTTGCCTTTTATCAGAACATAGGCAAGATTGGACAGTGAACGGTCATATCCCTCATAATACCCGATCGGCAAAATCGCCAGACGGGTTTTCGAGGTGGTTCGGTAAGTACACCCATAACCGATAAACGCATCGGAAGGCACCTCCTTTATCTGAATAATGCGCGTCTTCCACGTCAGGATCGGCGATAAAATATTATTGGAGCCTCCCTGCAGACGGTAGGAGAGATAAGTTTCTTTGGATGGCCAGAGACCGTAAAAGGCGATTCCGGGACGGACCAGCTCGAATTTCGTATCATCGAAGAGCAACAGCGCCGCCGAGCAGGCGGTATGACGATACACCGGTTTCAAACCGTGCGCCCTGATGGCCGATACCAGCCGATTGAATTGTTTCAACTGGTTATTGGCATACTCATGGTTGGTTGTATCTTCGATATTGGCAAAGTGCGTCGAGACACCTTTCAAATTCAGTCCCGGATGTTTCTTGATAATCTCGATTATTCCGGGCAGCCGGCTTTCCTCCACGCCCTGACGGTTGGTGCCGGTTTCCACTTTGAGATGAATGTCGATTGTCTTTTCGACCCGCTTTGCCAGCCGTCCCAGGCGATTGATTGTCTCGGCATTGTAAACGGTCGGCTCCAGATTCAGGTCGACGACCGCTTCAAGATCGGATAGTGCAATATATCCGACAACCAGGATGTGGCGTTTCCACCCGAAGGCACGCGAGGCCGCGGCTTCATCGAGCGAATGAACCGCGATATATTCGACATCTTCCGCTTCCAGCAGCGAAATAATTTCCTTCAAGCCATGACCATAGGCATTGGCCTTGACCGCAACCGCTATCTTTCTTTTTCCGGACAGGCGCCTGATGGTGGCAATGTTTTTTCTTAAGGCTTTGGAATCGAGTTCAATCCAGGTGAGATATCGTTTATTCATAAGGTTTAATAAAATCTTTCAAATGATGCGCCGCAAATAAAAAAAGGCCCGTTGATACGGGCCCTTTCAAATATTCTCTGTCAACCAAGCCCGGCCATCATCTTCTTTATAATTTCGACATGCGTCTGCTCGAATTTCGACAAATAGTCAAAAGTATCTTTGGCTTCTTTGGTCTCGGCCTTTTTGGCCATGGCCGAGAAATGATCCCTCGCCTCATATTCCAGGCGAAGTGCTATCTCAAGAACGGCCCGTTTGTCAGCCGCCTTTTTGACTTCATTTATCAACGGCCGGTGCTTTTCGGCCATTTCTTCGCCGATTTCGGGCAGCCCTTCTTCCTTAAGAATATCAGCCGTGCTGATCCATTTCTCGGAGCGGATCAGCGAATCATACTGGCGCTCGAGAACATGAAAATGCCTTTTTTCCTCCAGAGCCAGCTGTTTAAGGGCTGCCTTGAATTCGGCGACGTCTGCTCTTTTGGCCGCTTCGGTATAAAAAACATAGCTGGCAACTTCGGATTGAATGCCGGTCGTCAATGCTCCCAGGATATCAGGATGAACAGCCATTATTTCTCCTCTTTATATAAATAAAATCAGTTTTGCCTACATTTCATAATGCAGATTCTCATCCAATTCGGCCTGCAGTCTCTCCTCATGCTTCTTTTCTTCTTTGGCAAGAAAAAGAAACATCTCTTTGGTCGCCTTATTTTCGAAAAGATCGGCATGGTTTTTATAGAATTCGTGGGCCTCGCGTTCGCGTTTGATGGCGATTCGTATAGCTTCCTGGGGATCCGTGGTCTTGTCAATCATCTTAAATACTCCTTAAAATTACTCCTTGCAGTCTGTCTAATTAAATCGCATCGGCCCAAAATGTCAAGTTTTTGACCTGGAAAATGATACGATTATGGGCCGTGAATCACAAGCGGTATATTTTTTATTGATATTATACCGCCGGACGGCATATAATAGACCGGAGGTAAGTTGGCGGAATGTTCGACCATATCAGGGAAAATCTCGAAAAAATAAATAAAAATATCTCCGAAGCCGCCCGACGCAGCGGCCGAAAACCCGAAGAGATTACTCTGGTGGCCGTATCCAAAACCTATCCGGCCGAAGCTATCACGGCCGCGGTCGGATTCGGAATTGCCGATGTCGGTGAATCGCGCGTACAGGAAGCCGAGCCAAAAATACAGAGTCTCGGGAAGATTGCGCGATGGCATATGATCGGACATTTACAGACCAACAAGGCCAAGAAGGCTGTGGCCGTTTTTGATTTTATCCAGTCGGTTGATTCGCTGAAACTGGCCGAAGAAATCAACCGCCAGGCCGGTGAAATTAATCGAAAAATCGACTGCCTTATCGAAATCAACTCGGCCGGGGAGAGTTCCAAATCGGGCCTTGCCCCGGAAATGGCCGCGGAATTAATTGAAAAGGCGGGAAAACTGGAGAATATCATCCTGCGGGGAATAATGACCATCGGCCCGCTGACCGACGATAGACAACTAATTCGCAATGCTTTTCGTAAAACAAGAAGGCTGTTCGAGGATGGGCGAAAATCGGCCGGAAATCAATTCGACACACTCTCGATGGGGATGTCGGATGATTATGAAATCGCCATCGAGGAGGGTTCGAATATGGTCAGAATCGGAACCGCCATTTTCGGCAGTAGAAATAAGTAAAATGGGATTGATTAAAAGTGAGGTATATCAGGTGAGAATGAATATTAAATTAGAAAAATATAAAATTGCCATTGAAATGATGAAACATGAAAATAGTATATTATGGCAAACCTATTCCATATTTACAGCCGCAAATTTGATCTTATTGGGTATGTTTCTAAAAGAAATCATAATAACCCCATTTTTTTCTTGTCAGCCAAATTTATTTATCATAAGTATTGTGGGATTAATTTTCTCAGCAGTCTGGATGTTCCTAGTATTTAGACAAGTCAAGTATTTCGAATTAAGAATGGCACAAGCACGAAATGCTGAACCGCCCGGTTGGAATATACTTGTAAATACTGGGCAAAGATTCTCCAAAGGGGAACAAGTGACTATTGGTAGAGAGAATTATCGGTTGGGGCTTTTAGCTGGAATATGGAAAAGGCTAAAATTGAAATGGGCCCTTCCCATAATTGTGGTTATAATATTCCTCTGCGCAATTTTTCTTTATGGCCCATGGTGGCCAAATAAGCCGCGGAAAATTCAAAATGAGATTAAACTAGTTTGTCCTTTTGGGGATGGGATTTCTGAATCCCGTTTCATGCGGGAAATCTATCACTGTAGTCATACTAATAAGAAAGTGGACAACAACTTATCGGGCTATCATTATATGATTACTATGTTATATTAAAGCAAGTTTTTTCCTTTTATGCCGATTAAAAATATATATAGAAATTAAATGCATTTTCAATAAACGAGGCTAATCATGGAAACCACACCTAATGAGATGAGAAATCATCAGTTTGCTTCCTCTATGCGCGGCTATAATAAGGCCGAGGTCGATGCCTTTGTGCAGGGCGCGGCCGATGCTCTGGAAGCGGCGCGGGCCGATTTGCAGAAGCTCAAGGAAGACAAAATATCAATGGCGGCCAGGCTTGAAAATCTGGTAAAACTCGAGGATTCGATCAAAAATGCTGTGGTCGAGGCCCAGAAAACCGCCGACCAGATACGCACCAACGCCCGGAAAGAGGCGGAACTGATTATTACCGAGGGCAAGCAAAACTATAATCGAGCCGTCGCTGAACAGCATCATAAAATGGCCGAGCTGGAAGCCAAAGTGCACGAAATGGACTACACGAAACGAAGTTTTTATGCCAAACTGCGCGCCGAAATCCTGGCTCACCTGAAACTGGTAGATTCGATCGTCCCCCCTGCAAAAACTGAAAAAGAACCAAAACCGGCGGCCAGGGAGACATCGACTTATGAAACAAGAACGGAACAGCAGGAACCTCCTCAAATGGAACAACCGGCGCCGGAACCACCGCCGATTGAAATGAAAGAGGAAGAGATTGAAAGTGTCGTCGACCATTTCGGCGAATCATCGGAAGAACTCAAGGAGGAAGTGAAGAATGGACAATCTCAGGGAAATGATTTCTGAGGCAGCGGCATTTATAAGAACCAAAGTCGACATCATACCACAAATAGGAATTATTCTCGGCACCGGTCTGGGCTCATTGGCCGATGGAATCGAAATCGCCGCCACCGTCAATTATCAGGATATACCACATTTCCCGGTTTCAACAGTGGAATCGCACGCCGGAAGACTCTTATTTGGACATCTTCGCAACAAGCCGGTGGTCGCCATGCAGGGCCGGTTTCATTATTATGAAGGTTACTCCTTGAAACAGGTGACTTTCCCGGTACGGGTCATGAAAGAGCTCGGTATCGAGACTCTCATCGTCTCCAACGCCTGCGGCGGTCTTAATCCCCAGTTCAATCGCGGCGATATTATGATCATTACCGATCATATTAACCTGCTCGGCAACAACCCGCTGATCGGGCCCAACGACGATTCGATCGGCGACCGGTTTCCCGATATGTACAATTGTTATGACAAGGATCTTGTTAAACTGGCCGAAAATATCGCTCTCGAGCAGAAACTCCCGGTCAGAAAAGGGGTCTATGTCGCTGTCGCCGGACCCAATCTGGAAACCGCCGCCGAGTACCGTTTCCTGAGAATTCTGGCGGCCGACGTGGTCGGCATGTCAACCGTCCCGGAAGTGATCGCCGCCCGCCACCAGCACACCAAAGTCCTGGCCTTTTCGATTATTACCGATATGGGCCTGCCCGATGCGCTGGGGCCGTGCTCGCTGGATGAAATCATCGCCACCGCCAACAGTGCCGAACCCAAACTCCGCGAACTGATCGCCGGCTGCGTGGAAAAAATGTAGTTAATAATATTCAGTACTATTAAAAAGGCGCGGCCAACCGCGCCTTTTTTATAATCCATTTTGCAACTTGACAATTATTATCAATAAAGATAGTTTCTTCTCAATTAATCAGGACAAATAATCGTATAATTATTATAGTCTATCTTGTCCAGTACTTTTCATCATTGATTTTGCATCGCGGACAATACCAAAACATCTAAGCTCATGGCTTTCATTATCTGGCTTTGGTCAGAAGGAATAGCATGGTTGAACTAATTGAAACGCCTGCTTCGATTGAAGGGGGTGATATGGAAAAAATATAACAGCATGACGGAGTCTCTCTAGCTCATTAATTTAAGGAGGAAAGAATAATGCAACGCAAAAAAATCCTTTTTTCAGTGAACCTTCCGGCCGCCCTGATGACACTCGCCGTTTTCCTGATTCTCGGCTGTGCCCCGGTGATTTATAACTTTACACCTGAACAAGGGAAGGCCGGAACCGAAGTGGAAATCAACGGGAAACGTTTCGGCGATACGGTTGCCAAGAATGAAGTCACCTTTGAAGGGGTGAGTGTACCCGCGTCAGATATACTCTTTGCTTCAAAAAATAAGCTCAGGGTTAAGGTCCCGCCCGGCGCAAAGACCGGATTTATCTTGGTCAGGACTTCGAGAGGAAGCGATGAAAGTGATAAAAATTTCATTATCCCCGGTGATGCATCCTGGACCTTTATGGTGTATATGGCCGCCGACAATGATCTTGAGGGGGCGGCGATGGATGATTTCCTGGAAATGTCGTCTGTAAAAAATTCGGATTCAATCAATATTATAACGCAATTGGACCGGGCGTCCGGTTACAACCAGGCTTATGGTGACTGGACTGATACCAGACGCTTTGCAATTCGGAATGGCAACACCCCATCAATCGCGCCGGTGCAGAACCTTGGTGAAGCAAACATGGGTGACCCGGCGGTGCTTCAGGATTTTGTCGAGTGGGGTATTACCAACTATCCGGCCGCACATTATGCTCTTGTAATTTGGAATCATGGCGACGGCTGGAAGGCCATGAAGCAACGACTGGACAGCCTGTCAATTACAGCCAAGTCCGTTGCCAACCCTGACTGCGGAGTGGCGCGCGCCATTGCGATCGATGTGGATGCCAATGACAGGCTGTACATGAAAGAAGTGCAAACGGCGCTTTTGGGAGCCAAGCAACGACTGTCAGAACGATTTAATACTCAGGTCAAACTCGATCTGGTGGGTTTTGATGCCTGCCTAATGGGTATGATCGAAAATGCCTATGCCCTCAGGGACATCACCAATTATATGGTCGGCTCCGAAGAAGTGGAGCCGTGGGACGGTTGGCCTTATGATTTAATTCTTCCCAGATTGGTGCAGGACCCTTCGACCACACCGCGCAAACTTGCCGAATATATTGTCGATGATTATGCTGCATCGTATGCCGGCCAGGGCGGGATCACTCAGGCTGCTGTCGATATTTCAAAGGTCACTGATCTTACAACTAAACTGAATTTATTCACAGCTGCCGCCAATGCCGAATGGAATCTCATGGCTGATGCCAGAGACAATGCCCAGCAGTTTCATCCATCATGGTCCAATTCCTGCTGGGGAACCGATCTCTGCGGTTTCATAAAAAATGTCAAAAATAATGTTGCATCCCAAAGTATAAAGGATGCGGCCGAGGCGGTTCATCAAGCAGTTCAAAACTTTGTTATCAATTCCAAGTGCAGCGGGAATATGCCAGACGTTCATGGAACAGCTATTTACTTTCCGCCGGACCAGGCGGCTTATAACAATGACCCTGACCACACTGCATACCAGGATGCCAATACCTTTATGCCTGTTGATTTCGTCAAGTATAACAATTGGGATAATTGGCTGCAAAATTTTTACGCCAACATCCCTCAATAGAAAACTCCAGAATAAAGGATAACAGACAATGTTGCGTTACATAAAAGCGAAGGATTCTGCAACGGATACGGTCTATTATACCGGTTGGCTGCCACCCATGTATGATTTCAGAGACTACCATCCCGAAGCGGAGGAAATTATCAAGCTAACCAAGACAATTAAAATTACGCCCGGAATTAAAGCGCCCGCGATACCGGATAAAGTAGATCTCCGGCAGTGGTGCTCAGGCGTTGAAGATCAGGAGGATCTCGGCTCCTGCAGTGCCCATGCTGCAGTCGGCATGGTTGAGTATTTTGAAAATCGGGCCTTTGGCAAGCATATTGAGGGGTCACGGCTTTTTGTTTATAAAACCACTCGCAATCTCATGGGTGTACTCGGTGATACCGGGGCCTGGTTGCGGACGGCTATGGGTGCACTGGCCCATTGTGGTTTGCCCAACGAAAGGTACTGGCCATACACTACCAAGCTGGTGGCCAATCAGCCCGGCGAGAGAACATTTGATGACGAGCCATCGCAGTTTGTTTATGCCATTGCCGACAATTACGAGGCCTTGAAATATTTCTGTCATGATCCTTTGGGGAAAAATATCCCTAAAGACAAGGTCCTTAAAACAATCAAGACATTTCTCGCTGCCAAGATTCCATCAATGTTTGGTTTTTTCGGTTACCAGTCGTTTGGTCATTCCGACGTTAAAGGGGGTGTTCCAATACCTTGCACCGGGGAATGGCAAATCTGGGGTCACGCCGTCTTGGCAGTCGGCTATGATGATAACCTGGTCATAAAAAACACCATTTGTAATAAAAAGAGCAAGGGAGCCTTTTTATTCAAAAATTCGTGGGGGGCATCCTGGGGCGACAAAGGTTATGGCTGGTTGCCATATGAATATGTCTTAAATGGAGATGCCCTTGATTTCTGGTCGCTTATTAGTATGAAGTGGCTTGAAACCAAAAATTTTAACATATAATTGTATTTGAAAATCTCAGGCGGCGGACAACCCGCCGCCTGAGATCATTTGAAACCAACGATCCTTGCTGTTTCGTTTCTGTCATTTATAAAAATGAATGTTTGACAGAAGCACACGATTTATTATCTTACCCTCCACATGGACTCAATTGATGAAATCATCCGCCAGCAGGTTGACCTGGTCCTGATGGAAGATATCGGGCAGGGCGATATTACCACGACCGCCTGTATCGAACCGACCCTCGTCAAGGCCGAGATTATGGCCAAATCCGAAGGCGTCGTCTCCGGCTTGATGGTCGTCGAGATGGTCTTTCAGTCGCGCGATAAAAATGTCCAAATCGAGATCGTCAAGACCGATGGCGAGACTTTTGCCAGGGGCGACAGGATTATCGGTATCGAGGGCGACAGCCGCGCCATTCTGACCGGCGAACGAACCGCCCTGAACTTTCTGGGACATCTGTCCGGTATCGCCACCCTGACCGCGAAATTCGTGGAGGCTGTCAGGGGTACCGGAGCCACCATTCTGGATACCCGGAAAACCACCCCGGGGCTTCGTCTCCTCGATAAATACGCCGTGGCCTGCGGCGGCGCCTCCAACCATCGTTTCGGCCTCTATGATATGGCCCTGATCAAAGATAATCATATTGCCGCCGCCGGATCCATTACCAAAGCGGTCGAAAAAATGCGCGCCTTTCTGAAATCCGACGAATACAAAAAACAATATCTTATTAAGCCAGAACACATCGAAATCGAAGTCGAAGTGGAAAATGAGTCGCAGCTCAGGGAAGCCATCGCCGGCAAAGTCAAAAGGCTTTTGCTCGACAATCAATCGACAGAACAGCTTGCCGAATTGGTTAAAATCGCCCGTTCCCTTGATGCCGGCGTCAAGCTTGAAGCCTCCGGCAATGTCAATCTCGCCAATGTCAGGAAGGTCGCGGAAACCGGCGTGGATTTTATCTCCATCGGCACCCTGACTCATTCGGCGCCGTCATCGGATTTTTCGCTGAAATTTCTGCCGCAATAAGACTATTTTTTATGACTAAAGACCAATTTGAAGCTCTCGCTGAAAAAATAATTGAGAAAATTCGCGCCCGGCCGAAACACCGTTTCGATCCGGTGAAGCTGGCCAAAGGTTATAAAGTCACCCGGGAAGATATAATCAGCGGTCTGGGCCTGCTCCAGCAATGGGGCTATAAATTCAAAGCGGATCAGAACGGTTTTTTCAGTTTTTTATCGGCGCCTGACAAGCTCCTTGCCCGGGAAATTGCCCACCGCCTTAAAACGAAAATAATCGGCTGCAAAATACATAGCTGGCAATCGGTTCAATCAACCAATACTCTCGCCGGTCAACTGGCGGCGATCGGCGCACCGGAGGGGACCGTCGTTGTGGCCGAACAGCAGACTCGTGGGCGGGGCCGATTCGGACGGACCTGGCATTCACCGGCCGGGCTAAGTGTATATTGTTCAATAATTCTCCGGCCGAAAATTCCTCCGACGCTGGCTCCAGGTATATCGCTGATCACTGCCGTGGCCGTCGCCGACACAATCGCTTCCTACGGGGATATCGACGTTAAGATAAAATGGCCCAATGATATTCTGATCTCGGGCAAAAAAACGGCCGGTATCCTGACCGAACTTTCGGCCGAAATCGGCCGCACCAATTTCGTCATTGTGGGCGTTGGCATTAACATTAACCACAAAATTTCCGATTTCCCGGAGCCGCTCAGAAAAAGCGCCACAGCCGTCAGAATCGGCCTCAAAAGAGAGATTAGAAGGGTCGATTTTCTTAAGAATTTTATGGCTAAATTCGAAAAAGAGTACCTCGGCTTCAAAAAACGCGGATTGGCCGCTTCCAGAAAAAGAATCTTGAAGTACTCTTCTTTGATAAATTCTTCAATCACTCTGAAAATAGGTCGCAAGACTTTATCAGGCAACGTATTAGATATAGATGGCAGTGGCCGTCTGGTGGTTGAGACGGCCGAAGGAATCAGACAATTCTCCGCCGGAGAAGTTACAATGCATGAATCCGGGAGTTAATTTTTAACGAGAAATGTGAAAAATTTCACTTGGCTTTTTTGAAAATCACATTATATTGTCAATGTGATATGATCGGGATAGAGGATAAAAAATGTATTCTCAGAAAGTAATTGAACATTTTCAAAATCCGCAGAATGTCGGTGAGATCGAAAACGCCGATGGTGTCGGAACGGTAGGAAATCCGTCATGCGGCGATATTATGAAAATGTACATAAAAGTCGAAAATAATATTATTGTCGACATAAAATTTAAGACCTTCGGATGCGGCGCCGCTATTGCCACCAGTTCGATCACGACGGCCATCGTCAAGGGCAAAACGATTGAAGAAGCCGAGAGGCTGACCAGGAATGAAGTGGCCGATGCTCTCGGCGGCCTGCCGCCGATCAAAATGCATTGCTCCAATCTGGCGACCGATGCTCTTCGGGCGGCGATCGAAAATTATCGGGCTAACCAAAACGGAAATAAGATGTGATGCGTACCACATTCACCGCATTAAGCCTGTTCTTGATTGCGGTGCTATTATTGGGTTGCATCAAGCGTGTCGAACAAAAGGCCAAAATTGATTTTTCCCGTTATTTCCCCCTGAACAACGGCGATTATTTCCTGTATTCCGGCCCCATGGGCAGGTGTGAAGTCTCTTCCAATCAGAGCAATCTGTTCACCATAACATATTATGATTCTTCCGGGAATATCAGCCGGTGGCAGGATTTTCAATTGAATCATGACACCGTCCTGCTGAACAATATCATTGACCGATCCGATTCCGGATTTTACGTACATTTCATCCCTTCGCTTCCTTTTGGCCCGTGGTCCAATCTGGTCGGCGATACGATGCTGGTCGAGGCGGTTGAAATCAGAAATGATTCAGCCAATTCACATATAAGGATCATGGTCGGATATGAAATCCTGGGGATTAATTCGATCTCGACTCCGGCCGGGAAATTTGATAACTGCATCGAAGTCGGAATGACCTATTCAACTTCGGAGAATCCATCGACGTCGTTTTTTCAAAGAACGAGCGTCTTTTGGTTTGCCAGAAATGTGGGGCTCGTTAAATATGAGACGTTAAACGGCTCCGGCATGCTGCTGGAGGCAATGATTGATGGGATTAAGTTCCCGTGAGGTCTGGAGGGACCTGTAATGGATATTACCAAAGATACCAGCATCGGCGATATTATCGCAAACATACCGGGCGCTGCCTCCGTTATAAAGAAGTATTTTCATGGCGGATGTTATGGCTGTCCATCGATGAAAATGGAAACCCTCGAAATGGGAGCCGAACTTCATGGTCATGACGTTAATAAGATAATCGCCGAGCTAAAACAATTAGCCTGAGACTTATTGATTCTGAAATCGAAAAACAAGACTGATAGATAATGCCTGAGCTTCCCGAGGTCGAGACCGTTGTTCGCGGTTTGCAGCAGACAATTTTGAACAAAACCATTGATTCGGTATTCATAAACTCTCCCAAAATCGACAGCGACAATCCACGCGGATGGCTCGATATTCTCCGAAATAAAACATTTATTAACATTCACCGCCGGGGCAAAAACATCCTCATCGATCTTTCTGATAATTACACCCTGTGGGTGCATCTGAAAATGACCGGCCATCTTTACTACATGTCGGATAAAACCGAAATCGATAAGCATGATCTTTTGATATTCAAACTGAAAGACAACCGTCATCATCTGCGTTTCAACGACTACCGAAGGTTCGGCCGGGTGCGCCTGTTCAAAACCGACCAGGTGATGAGCCAAAAAGGATTAATCGAACTCGGCCCCGAGCCGCTGGAAATCAGCCGGGATGATTTCATTCAATTATTCAAATCCACCCGGCGCATGATCAAACCGGCTGTGCTGGATCAAACCTTTATCGCCGGACTGGGCAACATCTATGCCGATGAAACCCTTTACCTCGGCCGGATCCACCCGCGCCGCCTGACCGATAGTATTGCCGATACGAAACTGACTGAGTTACACGGCCATACTGTCAAGATCCTGAAAAAAGCCATCAACCTGATGGGCACTTCGGTTGACACCTATGCCGGTGTCAACGGACAGCCGGGCGGATTCCAGAAATATCTCAACGTTTACGGGCGTGAGGGAGAGCCATGTAAACGCTGCGGCGCCTCGATCAGAAGAGAAAAAATCGGTTCCCGCTCGGCCCATTTCTGCCCCCGCTGCCAGAGAAATCGTTAATTCTTAAGTCTGTTCTTCCGTATTAATCTTAAAACCTGTATATTTTTGTATATATAGCAGGAAATCTATATTGATAATGATGAGGAAAATATGGGCAAATCACTGACACATAAAATCATCGAACAACATCTCATCTCCGGCGAAATAAAATCGGGCACCGAAATCACCATTGATATCGATCATGTCCTGGTTCAAGACATCACCGGCACCCAGGTCTTTCTGCATTTCGAAGCCATCGGCCTCGAGCGCATCGGCGCCAAAGTGGCCGTATGCTACGCCGATCACAATGTCCTGCAGATCAAGGCAGAAAATATGGAGGATCATTTGTATCTCCAGTCGGCGGCGAAGAAATTCGGCGTCTGGTTCTCCAAACCGGCCAATGGTATCGGCCACCAGATTCATCAGGAGCATTTCGCCGTTCCCGGCACCACTGCGGTCGGCGCCGACAGCCACACGCCGCACAACGGCGGCATGGGTGTCCTGGCCATCGGTGCCGGCGGTCTCGATGTCGCCGTGGCTCTGGGCGGCGGCGGATACAGTTTTGTCATGCCCAAAGTCGTCAATGTGCATCTGACCGGTGAATTGAAACCATGGTCAACCGCCAAGGATGTCATTCTCGAGATGCTTCGCCGTATCACCGTGCGCGGCGGTTTCGGCAAAATTTTCGAATACTCCGGGCCCGGCATCAAAACACTTAACGTGCAACAGCGCGTAACTATCACCAACATGGGAACCGAGATGGGTGCAACCACATCGATTTTCCCGTCCGATGAAATCACTAAACATTATTTCGAAGTTACCGGGCGGCCGAATGACTGGAAAGAAATGCTGCCCGATGACGACGCCGAGTACGACGAGCGTATCGAGCTGGACCTGTCGAAAATCGTGCCGCTCGTGGCGCAGCCATCGCTTCCTGACAAGGTTGTCCCGGTGCGCGATATTGCCGGCGTGGCAATCGAGCAGGTGATGGTCGGATCATGCACCAACGGCGCCTATGCCGACCTGAAGGCGGTGGCGAAAATCATGAAGGGCCGCCAGGTGCATCCCGATGTCAATTTCTTCATCCATGCCGCCAGCCGGATGGCGCTCGAGCAATTGGCCGAGGAAGGCTATCTTGAGGATCTTCTCAAGGCCGGTGTCAATGTCGCCGAACCGACCTGCGGCGCCTGTATCGGCTCCGGCCATGTCCCTGCGCCCGGCGCCCGCTCGCTGCGGGCGGTCAATCGCAACTTCCGCGGCCGTTCCGGATTCAAGGATGACCTGGTCTATCTGGCCAGCCCGGAAACCGCCGCCGCGACCGCTATTACCGGCGTTCTGACCGATCCTTCCACCCTCGGCATGGAAGCGCCGCCCTCGGAACTTCCACCCAAAATCCGCCAGGATAATCCCAACCTGATTCCGCCCGCGTCGGAAGCGGATGCCAAAAAACTCAAAATCAGGCGCGGCGATAATATTGTCCCGGCCGATCCGAAAGATGTTTTGCATGATACCATCAGCGGCGAAGTGCTGATTAAGGTCGAGGATGACATATCCACCGACCATATCATGCCCGCCGCGGCCGAGATTCTGGCCTACCGCTCGAATATTCCCAAAATCAGCGAATATGTTTATTACCGTCTCGACCCCACCTTCTCGGCCAGGGCCAAAGCCAAAGGGGGCGGATTTATTGTCGGCGGTGAGAATTACGGGCAGGGTTCCTCGCGCGAGCATGCCGCGCTGGCCCCGATGTATCTCGGTGTCAAAGGCGTCATTGCCAAATCATTCGCACGGATTCATCATTCCAACCTCGTCAATTTCGGTCTCCTGCCGCTGACCTTCAAGAACAAGGACGACTACGATTTTATCGAGAAAGGTGATGAACTGGTCATCAAAGACTGTCTTGCCTCGGTCGATAAAGCGACTTTCACCATTCAGAACACGACCCGGGGGTATAATATCGAGACTGAAGCGAAATTGACCGACCGCCAGAAGGAATTATTGAAGCTGGGCGGCCTTCTGACCTACACCCGCAAACGCGGCATGGCGAAGCGGAAGTAGCCAGCATGGCGACAGTCCCCAAAAGCAAGCGGCGGGTCCAAAAAAGACCCGCCGAATATAAACTCAGTCAATCAATAACTATTACATTTTTATTAAATACTCCATAATATAATTTAACTATATCTATTTAATTGATTGACAACATATCATGAAAAAGCAATATTAATCAAAATCGCAACTCGAATTATTAATATTTTTTATGAAACAAGCAATAAAAGCTAGAATGCTCCTATTTTGCCTAGTCATTACTTTTATATACCCCAGCATCATTAAGAGTTCTATAACAGAAGGATTTCTAAACAATAGATATGATATTAAAATAAAAAATATTATTGATCTTATTCTCGAAATAGAGATAGAACCTATTTCAACAGAAAAAATAGTCGTCTCGGCGTTAATTGAACAAAAAGCAAATGAAGATAGTAGTTTTATTATAAAATACAAAGTGCTATTAATTCCTGATGCATCAATTTTAGAAAAAAATCAAAATAAAACATATGCTTTCAAATTTTTTAAAGTTTATTCCCACTTGCTTATCGAATTAACAATAAGGTCCTTATATAAATATGACCTTTTCCCAAACGTATGGTTGTCACCATTTAGGGATTTTGAAATTGTATTTCAAGAAATTGACCCGAATTATCAAGAAATTAACCCAATCCAAGATATCGCATGTTATAGGAATGCTGTTCTTGAATTATATAATAAATCTGATACCACTCGTGATACTCTGAGTTTTGAGGCTCAATATATTTCCTTAATTGATTATAAAAATATTATCGATTCTGCAGAAAATATCTTATTTGGTTATACGACTGATGTTTTTAGCGGCACCTCATTAAAGCTTGATGATTCAGTGATAATAAATCTCGCCGGAATTGAGAATATAGGAGAAGATAGTATAATAATGCATCGAGCCAGATCTTTTTTAGAGGCCAATATTCTGGAAGAATTTATTTTAATTAAAATTGATACGTTAGCATCCCGGATTACAGGTTCCAATTTAGGATATATTTACAAAGACGATCGATGTATGAATGAAGGTTTACTGTCAGCCGGGCTTGCAAGAGTTACTTCAGAATATGAATTCGAAGAAAAAAGAAAATATAAAGAAACCGAGATAATCGCAAAAAAGAAGGGAATCGGCGTATGGAGTAAATGACTTATCATATATTAACAATTTATTTTAATGTAAATTCAACTCATTCCTTTCTAAAAATCATACACTATCAATGAATCAATAGAATAGTCCGGCGCTTTACCTGTAGATTACTTTTTTGATTTCGCTTTTCCTATCTCACGGGCAGAGCGGCTCAGGGCCGCCTTTATACAGGTAATTGATAATATAGGTCACATCCAGAATATTGATGGCGAGATTGCCGTTGGCGTCCCCGGCCTCCATCGGAGTCGGGGTCGAGCCGCCTTTATAGATATAATTTATCAGGTAGGTGGCGTCAAGAATATTAATCGCACCGTTGTAATTGGCGTCGCCGCACATATAACTGAGTGCCAGGGCGCCGTCAAACTGATTGGCCTGAATCATCAGGAAAGTCGTATCAAATGAGGTGAACCCCGGCCTGTTTACGATAATCTGCTGCAGACCTCCGCCGACATTGGGAATCGAAAAGTTCCCGCTCGCATCAGTCGTGTCCGCGACACCATCGGTAACAGAAGTCACGATCGTACCCTCAGGACCGGACAGGACTCCGTTATGCGTTACCGTTCCATATAACTCAAAGGCATTCGCCACCGTTACCGCCATCGAATCGACTGTACTGTTGCCGACAAAATCTGTCGCCCGGGCATACACAACATATTCACCATTGTGGAAATATGGTGTCTCCCAGCAATGGGCCGAGTCGGTCACTTCCACGCTGCCGTCGCCATCGGTATTGGTCAGGTAAAAGAGCAACTCCGGTATTACATACGGATTGGCGTAATCGCCGTAATAGACAATACTGCGGTATGTCGCCATCCAGCCGTCGTTATATGATCCGACCGGCTCATCAAAAATGACCGTAGTCGTCCAGGGGATGGAGGAATCCCCTTCGATTTTGTATTCCAGTTTATATGGCGCGGTGCCAAAAGTATAATTATAACAATTATCGAATGCCCGGCAGATGATATCGATATACCCAGAGGCCGGCTGACCTTCTTCATACAGCGTATCGGCGATGTCATCATAGAAAGCAAAAAGCTGATCGCCGACGGCGTTCCCGAAATACGGGTAGTCCACATCAGCGACACCGTCAAGATACTCAAGCGGATTACCGGTGAAATCATAGTCATAAAAACCGTTGGCCCACGCCGCAGCATTACCGGCATAACGAATTTTGGCCAGGTGCACATGCTCCGGCGTTGACGGATCCGGCCAGCCGCCGATTATAACCCCCAGCGATTCGCCGACCTCCACATATTTGCCGACCCAGACGCCAAAATAATTCTTGTTGAGATGTGCATACAGCCAGCCGTCGCATTCCGCGTCATTGGCCGAGTCGGCAATCGCTACACGCCAGTGACGGTCGCTGTTGAATATGGTATAGACCGCCTTGACATACCCGGCCTTGATGGCATAAACGGGCGTCCCCTGGGCATCAGCAATATCGATCGCATTGTGAACATACATACCATCGGGCATGCCCTGAATATGGCCGTAGGTCGCCGAGACAATATGCCAGCTGCTGTCCGGCCAGATCGGCCAGGGAAGCGCCTGCGCGCAGGCAAAAGTCGCTGTAATCATGATAATGATTATGGCAATACGAGATAAGTTTTTCATTGCAATATTCTCAATCATGTTAAATTTCCGGGCAGACCGGTTCCGGCCCGTCCTTATAAAGGTAATTAATCAGGTATGTTACATCAAGAATATTTATGGCGCCGTTACCGTTGACGTCGCCCGCCTCAATCGGTATTGGTATCGGACCTCCTTTATAAATGTAATTTATTAAGAATGTGGCATCGAGGATATTAATCGCGGCATTATAATTGGCGTCGCCGCACATATAATCCAGAAGCAGCGTTGTATTAAGTTCATAATTTTGATCCATCGATATGGTCGTGTCAAATGAAGTAAATCCCGGCCTCTGCACCGTAATCAACTGCTCAAAGATGCCGACATTGGATATCGCATAATGCCCCGATTCATCGGTCGTGTCGCACGCCCCGTTTTCCACCGCCGTCACGATTGTCCCTGCCGGCGAGGAACTTCCCTGAAGAGTTATCGTGCCGGACAGTTCGAAGTAATTGCCCAGAGTCACCAACATCGAATCAACCGTTACATTATTTCCCAGATCGGTCGCCCGCGCATAAACCCAGTAATCGCCGTTTCGAAAATTCATGGTATGCCAGCAGCAAAGCTTATCCTCGACTTCCACTATCCCGTCACCGTCCGTGTTGGTAAGATTGAAAAACATCGCCTGGCTGTCGGCTGTAAAGCTGGTATTGCAGACGCCGTCGTTCTGGTAAATAATCGATTTATAAGTGCACATATAGCCGTTGTATGAACCCATCGGTTCATTAAAACAGACCGATGTCATCCAGGGAATCGAGGAATCACCTTCGATTTTATACTCCAGCTTATATGGAACTGATTTCCACTGGTAGAAATTGACGTAGTCATAGGCGCTGCAGATGATATTGACGTCACCCGAGAGCGGCTCACCCTCCGCGAAATACTCGGGGTACCCCTCGCTGCAGAATCCAAACAATTGACTGCCCACGGCAAGGTCCAGGACCGGAGGATCGGGATCATAGATGTTCTCCATATATAGCAGCGGGTTGTCGATAAACTCCCAATCCCAGAATCCATTGGACCAGGCATATTGATCGCCCGAGAAACGGATCCTGGAAAAATGAAGATGCCTGACAATATTCGGATCCGACCATCCCACCACCTGTGCTATCAGCGTGCCCGCTTCCACCCACTGACCCGGCATGACATAAATGTTGTACCGGTCGACATGGGCATACATCCATCCGTCGCACTCCTCGGTTCCGGATGAATCGGCGATGGCAATCCGCCAATTGCTCGGGCTGTCATACAGGGTAATAATCGCCTTGACATAACCGGATTCGACGGCATAAACCGGGGTCCCCTGGGGCACGGCGATATCGATGCCCGTGTGCAGGTATATTTCATTCTGCACCAGGCCATAGGTGGCCGAGACCTGCTGATTGGTGCTGTCCGGCCAGACCGGCCAGTCGAGTGCCGAAGCATTGACCGCCGAGAAAAGCAGAACAGCCAGAAGCATGATTCGTTTTACAGCCATGATAATTCTCCCGCATCAATTAAGGTTATGGATAGTGAGAATCTCACAGCAGGGATTGCCCCTCTTCATGGCACAGGGCCACAACGCTCAATGCCTTACTGTGAAGTCTATTTGTCTTTTATGGTGGCGGAAGGTACTTGTTCTGCCAGTAAATATACCAAAAAAGGCGATATTTACCAGAACAAATTCGACTATGACCGCAAAAATATTAGACAAAATCAAGCATTTCATCTATTTTTCGGATGGAATTTTATTCGCGTGAGAAAAAAACGGCTATTTTTCCGCCGAGGGAGTATCCCCGCTGAGTTCTTCGACCAGTTTAGCTTCCATTTCCGGATGCAGCTGCAGTTCAAACATTTTCAACAGGGCCAGAAACACCGCCGCGATAAACGGCCCGAGAACCACCCCGAGCAAACCGAACATGGTGATACCGCCCATGATCGAGAAAAACAGCATCAGCGTATGTGTCTGTGTTTTTCCCTTGAATAAAACCGGACGGAGGAAATTGTCGATCTGACTGACCACCACCACTCCGATCACGATCAGGAGAATACCTTTTATCGGCGACCCGCCGATAAACATAATTATCCCGGCCGGAATATAGACCAGAAACGGCCCCAATATCGGGACAAACGCCAATAGCGCCATCACCGAGCCCCACAGCACCGCCGATGATATCCCCATTATCCAGAAGAGCATCCCCCCGAGAAAACCCTGGATAAGTGCAATCACCACGCCGCCGTACATCATCCCTTCGATCACGTCACGGAGGTGCGAATACATCAGCGTCACTTTCTCCGCTTCCAGCGGCGTGATCCGCTTGAGGAAACAGACAATCTTGTCACCGTCACGGAAGAAAAAGAACATGGCGAAAAGCATCAGGATAAAATAGGTGAGGGTCAGGGTTATATTGGCGATGGCATTGGTCGCCTGCGCGCCGATAGCGCGCGTGACGGTTGCCACGGCGTTCTTGACAATCGCCTCGATATCGATATTGGCCAGCTCCGGATAATCGGCCAGCTTATTCTTGATGGCTTCCCAGAAGGGAATGTTGGGCGAGAGAATGGAATTGAGTTCGCCGCTCTGATAGGCATCGTTCAGCATCTGCACCGCCGCCGCCGCTTCGCTGACCAGCGAGGCCAGGATGTACAGCGCCGGCCCGATGATGAGCAGACAGACGATGATGCAGGTTAGAAGCGAGGCCATCCCGGGGGTTTTGACTTTCCGGCGCAGTAAGGTGTAGAGCGGATAAAAAACGATGGTCAGAATCCCGGCCCAGGCGATCGGCGTGAAAAACGGAATCATGATCCGGTAAAAGAGATAGAAGAAAGCGGCGGCAATCAGGAAGAATAATGCATTGGTGACATACTCACGTTTCATGAATCACTTAAGCCTTTCCCTGGCACTGTTGAGATTCGGTTCCCTCGACCATTGATAATTACATAAAGAAGATACCATAATATTTATATCGGTTCAAGCAAAAAGCAGTTGAGCCCTTATAAGTCGAAGTCTTAAAATCGATTACAATAATAATATTAGATCCCGGCAGGGCCGGGGTGCCCCACCAGCCATGGCGGGCTGTGGGTTAATCACTTAGAAGCTCCTGAAGGAATAGTAGGGCAGAACCCGAAATCCCGCCAATGCGGGACGTAGTGGTTCTGCCTATTCTTCTGACAACCTCCATTTTATGGGCGGCCCGCCCACATTTGCTCTTCCTATGTTCTTGTGGTGTCGGGTCTCCGTCGAAGACCCTGAATAAAATGAAGGGCACCCGACACCACACTAATATTCCCCTTGCCATTTCCCCAAAACACTTTATCTTTCATGCGTGGATTTCCACACCTTTGAATGACACCTCGGCAATTTCCACAATGAAAATCGGTCCGACGTGGCCCGGAGACTCCGTTCACTGCCGGGACTTACAATAAGGAGGGTCATTTATGACAGAATCAATTCACAAGAAATCATCTCAAAAGACAAATGCCATTTTATTGGCATTTGTCCTATTATATGCTATATTATCTTATATTCACAATACCAAATATAGCGGTATATTCATCGGCAATGGCGCCTCTATGTCACCTCCATTTTTCATAATAGAGACGTTAATTTTTGCAATTTCATATATAACTGTAATATTGTTTATAACACGGTCAGCTTGGCAAAGCACTAACTTGGGGATACCATATAATAAGGAATCTTGGTTTGTGGTTGCATTTATCATTTTGTCGGCGCTATATCTCGCTATTTTTGCCGAAGGAATCAGAATCAATAATATTTTTTGGGCATTACTCGTAACAGTTAATCTCATGAGCTACGAACTCATATTCCGGGCTATTCTAATAAATAGATTGATAGATATCATTGGTAGCCAGAGGTATGCTGTATTTTTTTCAATTTTCATAAGCAGTATAGTATATTCTATTGTTTTGGCTCCAATAATTTCGCTAACAAGTATTACAGTGGCAAAAATATTGATTTTGGGTTATTTGTACTATAGGGTTCAATCAATTCTGCTTTTTGTATTTTTTATGGCTTTATTAGTAACGCCTGCAGAATATGCATTTTGGATTAGCCTTTGGACAATTATTATGTATTTAACTTTGGCATATGTTGCTAAAAGCCTATTGCCTATTAAGCGAGACTTCTGATTTGTAGAAAAAGAAACTGATTATAAATTCCTGGATATGCATGACAGTAATGACATTATTTGTCCCATTTTTAATCAAACATAAGAGGTCCCTATGCTGGAAAGACCATCTTCTGGTAGTAGTCTCAAGATAAACGTTTACAGTTTTATCTTGATTCTCCTTTATGCCATTTATGCCTTCCTGGGTGTTAATCCGCTGAGGATCAATGCATCAATTCCAAATCTGGAATCACCAAATTATCCGAATTTTGTAATGATTCTTGTGGCAATAATAATTATAGCTGTAATGTTATATGGTATAATCAAGGCAAAATGGTCATCAATAAAGTGCGGTTTCAACATCGACAGGCCATTTTGGATAATATTTGCCATATTTGTAATCTTGATGATAATGTTTGTCGTGGAGGTTCCTCAGACAATCTCATTTAGGATATTTCTTGAATTAATCCCGATATTCTTGTTCATAACGGGAAGCGAGATAATTCTTCGCGTTCTTCTAATAAACAGCATTCTAAATTCGATCAGTAATAATGAATGGGCGCGTGTGGCGGCAATAAGTCTCAGCGGAATATTATTTGCAGTTGTCCATTCCCCAATGGAAGAGATAACCTTTTCGAGGACGGGCCTAGATCTGTTTCTTTTATCACTTCCTCTGTCATGGATCTACATTAAATATGGCTCCTTAGCTGTAATAGTCTTTATAGATATGATCCTTTACGCAAAGACAGACTATGCAATGGTTATGGCTATAATTGTACTTGCATTTTATTTTCCGATAGTGTTTATCGGGCGGTATTTTGAAAAAAAACCAATAACAACGGCAGGTATGGGTTAATAAATTTTGATCACCCTTAAAAACATAACATATAAATATCCCCAAAAAGCCAAGTAGATCTGGTTCCGTATGAGCCAAAAGACGATTGTGAAACCCGACGATTATGCAACATTGTTCAATTCATACATCACCAATTAATTCTTCTCATCATGTCGGGTTTCTCGCCTATTCGCTGGCGCTCATACGCTCGGAACACCGACCTATCATTAATATTTGGCCCGACGTGGTCCGGAGCTCCGCTCCGGGTTTCTTAAACCATGTCTCGTGAATACAAAACTTAACCCTTTATTTAAATTAATTACAAAAACCGCATCAATTCGCTGTTAATCGGGTCACCGGGAGCTCTTATAGAGGACCTTTTCTTTTCAAAAAGGATATAGCTATGTCTGCGTCTAAAAAACAAATCGCCGCCAACCGGCAAAATGCCCAAAAATCCACCGGGCCCAAAACCGATCAGGGTAAAGCCGTCGCCGCCCGAAACGCCGTCAAACACGGTCTCCATTCCCGCCATATCCTCATCGATGCCCCCCGCCTCAAAGAGGACCCCGCCGAATTCGAGGCCCTCCTCGAAGAACTCCACGCCGAACTCGAGCCGCAAACCATCTTCCAGGAATACCTCGTTCGTAAAATCGCCCTTTGCCTCTGGCGCTCCCGCCGCGCCGTCATCGCCGAAACCGCCAAAATCAACGACCAGATCCGTGATATCGATTCCGATTTCGAAACCAAAAGACTGATTATGCGTTTCCTCGACAGCAATCATAAAGATCCGGATGAGCAGCCCGAAGATCGGGAAACTTTCTTTGCCAACCAGGTCGGCCTCCGCTCCATTCCTTCAAACAGCCGCGACATCATGCACTATGAGATGCGCCTTGACCGCCAGATATTCCGCGCCTATCGCCTCCTTGAGCTCCTGCAGTTGCGCGACCACCTTAATGCAACGTCTCCTGCCATAATTGATAAAGACGGGGATGACAACCATGGCTCCTGACATTATCATGACGGCTTCATCATTCAAAAAACCCTTTATTAAAGTAGATAAGGACCCTTGCGGTCCTGACAATTATGGAAATAGCCTTTTAAATCGTCAGGAGCGCAAGGCTCCTGACCTACAAAATGCTGTCCGCCTTCATCATGCGCGGACAGGGCACTGCCCTGCCCCTGCGTACTTTGAATGTGATCACAATATTTTGAAAAGCCAGAACTATCCGATCCGCACCATCTGTCATTCCCACATATCCCAGCCACTAATCAAGCAGAATGTTGTGATATAGCAGACCAAAGGCCAAAAGGCGCTTTCGCGCCCAAAATCACTACCAAAATGAAGTCGAAACTTTAAAAATGGGAAAACGAACCCAATTTCGAGTAATTGAATGAAAATAAATATAGTACAAGGAAATTTTCGCCAAAAACGCTGCAAAAACGATAGTAATTTGATGGTGATTTGCTACGCAATGCCATACGTAATCCTGTTTTTCGTCGTTGCGAGGAGTGAAGCCGAGCCATTCGGCGAGGATGAGCGACGTGGCAATCACGTTGCTTCTATCTCCAGGTCAGCTTTATCGGACAAAGCGGCGTGATTGCCACGCTTCGATTTGCGCCTGCGGCGCATCTCTCCGCTCGCAACGACGGGTAGGGATTGAACGGGCGACCGGGGGCCGGGTGTGGATAAAATCTTGACGAAACCGATATAATTGCTATATTATAAATGACTGGAAAATAGTAAGTTAGATATAACATAACCTTTTTTAAGGTGGGCTATGAATAAATTTATCTCGGTGCCGCTGTTTATCCTCACGACTTTGTTGTTAATCAGCCCGGCTTTCGCCGCTGAAAACCTTCAGGAAGAACTTCAAGCCATACAAAAAGAAATCGATACCGACGGCTATTACTGGACGGCGGCTATAAATCCGGTTATCACCGACTACACCCCCGAACAGCGACGCAACATGGCCGGCCTGAAATTGCCCGATAACTGGGAAGAGATCTGGAGCGCGCATCTGAAGCCGGGCTCATTGAAGCTTGCGGTCGAAGATCTCCCGTCAACGTTCAACTGGGAAGATTCGGGCAAGGTGACCGGCGTTCGCAACCAGGGCGGCTGCGGTTCCTGCTGGATTTTTGCCGCGGTCGGCGCCCTTGAGGCAATTTACAAAATTCAGCGGCAGGTCGATGTCGATCTCTCCGAACAGCAGATTTTGTCGTGCGTGTCCGGCGGCTGGGGATGCAGCGGCGGATGGATGGACTACGCCTACACGCATTTCCGCGACTATGGTTCGATACTGGAAGCATACATGCCGTATGCGGCCAATGATCAGGTGCCATGCACCGAGGGTCAGTACCCCGTCTATGCCACCTGCAACTCATGGACCGCGATTCCCAATAATGTCAGCGCCATCAAGACGGCGGTCATGACCGCGCCGGTGGCGGTGGCCTTTTTCGTGTATGATAATTTCAACTGGTATGACCAGGGATGTTACGATCATGCCGATGACTCGGCGGGGGTCAATCATGCCGTACTGATTGTCGGCTGGGATGACAATATGTGCGGCGGTGTGGGCGCCTGGCGTGTCAAGAACAGCTGGGGGGCCAACTGGGGTGATGACGGTTATTTCTGGATCAAGTATGGCTCCTGCAATTTCGGCACCGCCGCGGCTCTGCTCGATATCGATAATGTGGCTTTCACGACCGACAAGCTCCTTCCGGCGGGGGACAAGCTGTGCGCCCCCGGGGAATACCAGTTCCAGTTTGCGGCGGCCGAAGGGACCCCGCCGTACAGTTTCTACCGGCAGGTCGGGTTCCTTCCCGACGGCCTGACGCTCGAGACGGACGGGCTTCTGCACGGTTTCCCGACCCGGGCCAAATCATGCACTTTCGGTATCAGGGTCGAGGATTCATCCGACCCGTTCGTCAAGTATTTGAAATATTTCACGGTGGTGATAAACGACGGCATCGCCGGCGATGCCGACTGCAACTGCAATTATAATCTTCTGGATGCGACTTACCTGATAAAATATCTATATAAGAGCGATCCGGCCCCGACTTGCGAGATGGGCGATGATGTCAATTGTGATGGGTCCTGCAACCTGCTCGATGTGACGCATCTGGTTAATTTCCTGTATAAGAACGGCCCCGAGCCGGGCCCCATGCAGTAGTTTATCGTCTTATCAAAAAATGACTTATAATCCTCGACCTGGTCGGGGATTTTTTTAATCTTACCTCTTTACAAAGCCGGCATAATGATTATATTTTCGTACACCGTTTGACTTTGCCACCGTGATTTGCCACAGGAAATTAACGAATTGTCGATTATTCGGGTTTTGAATGATCTTTAATTAGCGGGAGTTTTTATGGCCAGTACTGCAACAACCAACTACAAATCATTTTTAATCAAGGCGGCGATCATCTGCGTTACCATTGCCGCCGGCGTTTATCTGGGGATGTTTATCGCCGTCCGGTCCGGTCTGACCGGTTCGGGCAACCAGACAATCCCGCAGGATAAGATGCATAACAGCACCAATCTGGAAATCGGGGATCAGTTTCCCGATCTGCAGATTGCCGATAATGACGGGAACGCGATCAATATCGGCAGTCTTCTTGATGGTCAGAAAGCCATTATTGCGTTTGTCGCCGAAGGGTGCAAACCATGTCATGATCTGATGGAATATTTCAGGACGTCGGAGATAATCGGGGAGAAGCAATATCGGGTGATTATTCTAAGCCAGGAACCGGAAGCATTTACGCCGTTGACCGACTTGCCGGTTTATGCGGTCACTTCGGACATGATGGATGCCCTGCACATTCAGGGGATGCCGACCATGATCGGTGTTGACGGCACCAAGGGGCACAATATCGTGAAATTCGCCACAGGTGGTTTCGGCTATGAATTTACGGAGAGTATTCTGAATGAATATTTTTGATCCCCGGCAGAAGAACAAGGAGGTTTGACATGAAAAAAGTTCTGTGCGTTCTATCGATTTTCTTATTGGCCTGTGCTATGGGTACGGGGCTGTCGATTGTGACCGCGGACAATGCCAATGCCAGCCTTATATCCTGCTTCGGGCCGCAGTCTTATTATATATTCAGTTGTGATACCGGACCCAAATGCCCCAATCCGAACTGGCCGTACTATGTTTATCATTGCGACGACCAGCTTGGCTGCGGCTGTCAGTGGGAGTGGTGTCACTCCGACTGGCAGGGCAACTGCGACTAACTAATTTACCACCTTAAAGGAAAGATATGCCGGGGTAAGGGTCGCCGTCAGGCGGCCTTTTTATATAATTAGAGGTAGAATGAATGCTCTAAATGTACAAATGTTGACAAAACAAATAATATAATCTAATTTGAGAATGTTAAAACAAATCCAATTTATATTTGCTCGGATCAGACCATTATGAAAAAGAATACTGTCATTATATTGGGAACCCGTCATCTTTCCGGTATAGAATATCCGGAATACCACACCAGATTAAAGAGCATAGTGCTGGAAATTGAACCGGATATAATCTGTGCGGAGTTGTCACCGGAGCAACTCGAGGGCTACACAACCTGTGATTCCAAACCGGAACAACGGGATGTGATCATTCCACTTGCGAAGGATTCAAGAATTACTATTGTCCCGATACAGCCGCCTACAGAAGAAGGCTTGGCCAGAGAGAGGGCAAAGGCGGCTATTATAGATGAAATATTGACCGATGACAAGTCCAGAGCAATCTGGGAATTCATTGATAAATACACTAATTATTTGGGCGGTTTTTGGCGTGAGCAGATGATTTATCCTGAATGCATAGAGAATTCGCAATTGTCGGAATTCCACTCAATGAATGAGGCTCTGGATATGACCATCAAGCATTATTTTCCCAAACTCCATGAATATTATATTTCGGGGAATGAGTATTTTCTGAAAAAGATCAATCAAGTAATTGACCGAAATACAGAAAAGAGAATTCTTATCGTCGTAGGGATGGGTCATAAGTATTGGTTATGGAATAGGCTTATTAAGATAAAGAGTATAGATTTGCACGATTTGAATTCTTATCGACGAATAAGGAAAGCTAGTAATTCAAGCTCGGAATAGAGTCATCGGACGAATGAGAAACCCGACAAGATTATGATCCAACAAATGTCCGGGTTTCTCGTTTATTCGCCAAGGCTCATGCGCTCGGAACGCCGACCTACCGACTTTTCCAGTGATAATAATTTTGTGCTCGGCTGGTCCAGAAAAAGATCGACTGCGGCGGGTTTGAGAACCCGCCGATCATTTATAGGGATGGCAACTAACAAAATGGCAGGAGTCCGGAGACTCCTTCCCTACCCTTAAATCGAATATGATTTCGAATAACGATATTGCCTTATGATTTCTCCACAAATAATCCACATTCGGGGAATATTTCACTTTACTTTACTCTTTCGTTGGCTTAATTTATCAGGTTATAGAAAATCATTTTTTTGAAAAAACTTAACGTATAGATGTAAGCTTATGAAATTCGACCAGTTAAATGAGTTCAAAATTCCCGATGCAGAAGCCAAAATTCTCAAATTCTGGGAAGATAACAAGGTGTTCGAGAAGTCGATGGAAGCGGTTCAGGACCGCCCGCATTTTGTCTTCTATGAAGGCCCGCCGACCGCCAATGGCAAACCGGGGATTCATCATGTCCTGTCACGAACCATCAAGGACATGGTCTGCCGCTATAAGTCGATGAAAGGCTTCCGGGTGGACCGCAAGGGCGGATGGGACACACACGGCCTGCCGGTCGAAATCGAGGTCCAGAAACGGCTCGGATTCGAAAACAAATCGGATATTTTCAAATATGGTATCGATAAATTCACGCAGCAGTGTAAAGAATCGGTGTTCAAGTATATTGATGACTGGAACACACTTACGCGCAAGATGGGTTACTGGCTCGATCTGGATAACGCTTACATCACCCTGGCCGATAATTATGTCGAGACAGTCTGGTGGATTTTGAAGAACTATTTCGACCGGGATTTGATATACAAGGGATATAAGACAGTGCCGTTCTGCCCGAGCTGCGAGACCGGTCTGTCGAGCCATGAGGTTGCCCAGGGTTATGCCGAAGTGGCCGACCCTTCGGTGTTTGTCAAAGTCAAAGCAGTCGATGAAGATTATTACTTCCTTGTCTGGACCACGACGCCATGGACGTTGCCGTCAAATGCCGCCCTATGTATGCACCCAAACGCCAACTATGTACTGGTGAATTATAAGGGTGAGAAGCTGGTCCTGGCCGAGGCTCTGGCCCCCTCAACCCTGCATGATGAATATGAGGTTTTGGAGAGGAAGCGGGGCTCAAATTTCGCGAATAAAAAATACATTCCGTTGTTCGACACATTTAAGGATATGTCGGACAAGGCCTTTTATGTCATCAACGGCGATTTCGTGACGCTCGAAGACGGCACCGGAATTGTCCATATCGCGCCGGGATACGGCGCCGATGACTACGAAATCGGTCAAAAATATGGCCTTCCGGTTCTTCAGGCGGTCGCCCCCAACGGCCATTTTGTACCCGGTTCAGGTAAGTATGAAGGGAAGTTTATCAAAAAGGCCGACCCGTTTATAATTGAAGATTTGAAGACTGAGGGCAAGCTGTTTAAGGTGGCAGAGTATGTTCACAACTACCCGTTCTGCTGGCGCTGTGATTCGCCCTTGATCTATATCACCCGGCACAGCTGGTATATCCGGACGACTCAGTTTAAGGAACAGCTTCTTAAAAATAGCAACGCCATCCACTGGTATCCGGATGAAATCCGCACCGGCCGGATGCTGGAATGGCTGGAAAACAATGTCGATTGGGCCCTTTCGCGCGAACGTTTCTGGGGCACGCCGCTTCCGATTTGGATCTGCGACAATGAGTCATGCGGCCATATGACAGCGGTCGGTTCACTCGAACAGATTCGCCGGGACGGTATCGACGTGCCGGATACTATCGACGTTCATAAGCCGGGTATTGACGCCATCAAGCTTAAGTGCGAGAAATGCGGCGGCGCCATGACACGCGTGCCGGAAGTTATCGACACCTGGTTCGATTCCGGGTCGATGCCTTATGCCCAGTGGCATTATCCCTTTGAGAATAAGGATGTTTTCGAAATAAAGTACCCGTGTGAGTTTATCTCCGAGGCGATCGATCAGACCCGTGGCTGGTTCTACACACTCCTGGCCATCTCGACCATGCTTTTCGACAAAGAGCCGTTCCGGAATGTCCTTGTCCATTCGCATGTCCTTGACAAGGAAGGCAAGAAGATGTCGAAAAGTAAGGGCAATGTGGTCGATCCTCTGTATATTTTCTCGCAATACGGGGCCGATCCGCTGCGCTGGCTGTTCATCAATGGTTCCAATCCCTGGCTGGCCAAGAAATTCGACGAGAAGCAGCTTGACGAGGTCATCCGAAAGTTTTTCGATACGCTGAAAAACAGCTTTAGCTTCTTTGCGCTCTACTCCAATATCGATGATATCGCGGAAAGGGCCAATAAGGAGTCTAATTCGGTTTCGGAATTTCTGGGACAGTTTGCCGGCCCGCCCGAACGGATCGATCAATGGATCATATCGCGCTATAACACCCTTGTCAAAAATGTCGGCGAGCGGCTAGATAATTATGACATTACGCCGCCGACCCGCCAGATTACCGATTTTGTTATCGATGACCTGTCCAACTGGTATATCAGGTTAAACCGGCGTCGGTTCTGGGCTCCGGAGAATGATCCGTCCAAAATGCGCGCCTATCTGACTCTTTACGAGATCCTGTGCGGTGTGGCCAGGCTGATCGCCCCGGCAGCTCCGTTTATGTCTGAATTCCTCTGGCAGGAGCTTACGGCGCCGAATAAGAAGGATGGACGGATCTCGGTTCACATGCAGGATTACCCCGATTTTGATGAAGGCGTTATCAATTCCGAGCTCGAGGAATCGATGGCTCTGGCCCAGAAAATCGTCTCGATCGGACGCGCCGCGCGCAACCGGGTCAATATCAAGGTCAGGCAGCCGCTGGCCGGGGTTCTGGTGAATATTCCCGGAATCGGTAAATTCGATAAGGTTAAGACGGAATTTCGGATAATAAAGGATGAGTTGAATGTCAAGGAGATAGAGGACTTATCGGATATTTCCTCGGTGGTTTCTTATAAGGGCAAGCTCAATTTTGCCAAAGCCGGCCCGCGATTGGGCTCGGCGGTGAAGCAGATCGCGACCAGGGTGACCGGACTGGCGAGTGATGACCTTGAAAAGTTCATAAAGACCGAGAGCCTTGAAATCACTATTGACGGAACCTCGTATCAATTGACCAAAGAAGAAGTTGACATTGAGAAGCTGGAAAAAGAAGGTTTTGCGGTCGAAAGCGACGATGGAATAACAGTTGCGCTCAAAACAGAAATTGACGATATTCTGCGCGACGAAGGGTTCGCCAGAGAGATCGTCAACAAAATCCAGAACATGAGAAAGTCTTCTGGATTTGAGGTGACCGATCGTATTAAAATAATGGTCAGGACCGAAGAGCCTCTTGCGGCCGCAGTAAGAAAGCATGACGCATTTATTTGCGGAGAAACGCTGGCTGATGAAATTGCGCTTGTCGATTCGATTTCGTCTGAAAATGGCGGAAAAAACTGGAACATAAATGGTATTAAGGCGGATATAGTAGTCATAAGGATATAGAATTGGGAGCACCCATGAAAAAAGACGAATTGGAAAAGTATGAAAAGCTCCTCTTGAAGAAAAGAGAGGAACTGGCGGAGCAGCTCAAGCGCAGCAAGGAAATACGCGATGCCACGACCAAGGATGCCACCGGTGATCTCTCGAGCTATTCATATCATATGGCCGATCAGGGAACTGATAACATGGAGCGCGAGAAGGCCTTCATGTTTGCCTCGAAGTTGGGACGCCTGTTGTACCACATCGATGAAGCCCTGAGACGGCTTCGCAAAGGCGACTTCGGAAAATGCCAAACCTGCGGCAAACAAATTCAGAAGGCCCGGCTGGAAGCGGTTCCGCATGCCAGGCTCTGCCTTGAGTGTAAAGAAAGTGAAGAGGAGGCCAAGACTGGCCGGCGTTAGTAAACGACATCTGCTTATCCCGTTACTTACTCTGGCGGTAGTGGTTATAGCCGACCAGTTGACTAAGTTGTATGCACTTGGCCGTCTCATTGAAGGCCAGCCCTGGCAGGTTCTCGGTACTTTTTTCCAACTAAAGCTGATTTTTAATAAGGGTGGCGCCCTTGGGACCGATTTCGGAAGCGGTATCTTCTATTTGGTCTCGTCACTTCTCATTCTTTTGATCGTTATTTATTTCATTTACATCAATCGCCACAATCTGTTGATTTCGTTGCCCATGGCGGCCGTCGCGGGCGGCGCAGTCGGCAACATCATAGATCGTATTCGGTTCGGCAAGGTGGTCGATTTCCTTGACTTCGATTTTTTCGATATAAACATGTTCGGTTTGCATTTCGACCGCTGGTGGGTGTTTAACATTGCCGATGCATCAATAACCATCGGTGTTATCATTCTGCTGATCTTTCTTCTTTTTCTCAATCAAACAGAACCGGCCGTAAGACCGGAAACAGATAGAAATAATGATGAAATCCCAAAAGATTTCACTCAATAATTGGACTATTCGGTGATATCAGCATTTATAGATAATAAGTACCTCAAAGCAATAAGGTGAAGCTATGATAGATAAAAACAAAGTGATGGAAGCCCTTGGCACGGTCAAGGATCCTGAATTAAATCGGTCTTTGACCGAACTGAATATGATTAAAGCGGTGGATATCGACGGCGGCAAAGTTACGGTCGAAGTCTCCCTGACGATACCGGGCTGCCCTCTGAAGAAAAAAATCAGTGAAGATGTCAGCGGCGCCCTGGCCGAAATCGCCGGCGTGGAGCAGGTTGAAGTTAAGATGGGGACGATGACACCGGAACAGCGAAAGGATTTGGCGAAGAGAATTTACGGCAAGGATCATAAAGCTGACGCGGCGTCTCACGGCAAGGAAGCGCCGGTGGCCGGCGATTTTGCCGATCGCGTTATTTGTGTCGCTTCGGGCAAGGGCGGAGTAGGTAAATCGACCGTTACAGGCAATCTGGCCGGGGCCCTGAAAAGGCTCGGCTATAAAGTGGGCGTTCTTGATGCCGATGTCTATGGTTTTTCGATCCCGAGGATATTCGGGGTGAGCGGTCAGCCGACCACAATTGATGATCATATCGTACCTATTACCAAGGATGGCATACAGATAATATCAATCGGCTTTTTTGTGGACGAAAACACACCGGTCATCTGGCGCGGTCCGCTTCTGCATAAAACCATCAATCAATTTATTTCCGATGTCCTGTGGGACAAACTCGATTTCCTTCTTATTGATCTTCCTCCAGGGACAGGTGATGTCACCATATCGATTGCACAGGCGCTCCCCAAATCAGAAATGCTTGTCATCACGACACCGCAGCCGCTGGCGTCGCATACTGCCGGACGGGTTGCCAAGATGGCCGAGCAGACTAAGTTATCGGTGCTCGGCGTTATAGAAAACATGGCTTATTACGAGACTAATGGCCGGCGGGAGTACATTTTCGGTAAGGACGGGGGTAAGGATTTGGCCAAATATCTGAAAGTTCCGTTCATCGGTGAAATTCCGATCAGAATCGAGATACGCGAGGCTGCCGATTCGGGACAACTGATTGCACTATCAGAGAGCAAAGAATTATCGGGGTACTACCTGGAACTGGCATCGAAGGTTGCCTCGACTAAACCATAGTACTACCTGTTCTCCAAGAGGGCATTACAACTTTTAATAAAATTTTTTTTGTCGAAAAAAATTATTGCAATAAAAAGCAAATACAAAGCCCTTCCATAATCGGATGTCTCACAGATAATTTTGTCTGGAATAATTTATTGCGAAATATTATGGTGATATTCCCGGAGAGTCGCTATATTCTATTAAGCTAGGTCAGGCCTGCCTGAAATCACAAAATAGTAAAAAAATGTGAATAACTTTCTTCTCTTGTCATTGCTTATTGTGATGCAAGCGCTTATTGGTATTAATTTTTTGTCAATTGTGGCCTAAGTGTGGATAAATCCACGATGAAGAGAGAATCCTGAACTTTAAATTGCCCTGTCGGACATGTGGTCGTCGGGGCGAGAAACCTGATTACTTAAGAAATGAAACTGATCTCATCAAGCATGTATTCATTGAACCCAAAACATTATTTTTGCAACCACATAAAATGCTGTACTTTTCTCTCATCGGCAGGGGCGTCCTCCGGCGCCCGCAGCCAAAATATAATCCATCAATTCATAGAAGCGTTCCCGGTCTTGCAAACAATGAAGGTTAAACCGCAAAAGTCTCAGTACCTGTTGATGCCATATACATTACAACTTTCAACAATTTTTTTGAGGTCGATAAATTATTCTCGTTATAAATTGACAAATTCGGGGTTTTTTGATAATCTCTTGAAATTAAACGAGTTAAAATATCTTTTAAAATTAAGCTTCGAACCCTTGACGTCATAATTATTGTACCTTTATTTGGAGTTTATTAGAAGTTATTGAATAAGAGCATGTTAACAAATTATGGATAACTGTTTTCAGCGCTGATTTTTTTGCCAGAGGAAACCTTACCGCCATGACAAACAAAGCTTTATGCGCCATAACATGGATCGTAAATTCAAACATGCTTTTTTCACACCTATATATTATTCCTAGACAAAAGTGATTTCACAGGATCAAAATCCTTGAATTCTCTTAGAATGGGGGGAGGAATGACGATTACCAATATTTCGGAATACCAGAAAATGTGGGAGAACTGTCTGGACTACATGTCGCTTCGCGTCAAGAAACATTCCTTTAGTACATGGTTCAAGTATACCAGGGGTGCATACGATTCAAACGCATCATCAATTATTGTAACAGTACCCAATCAATTTGTCGCCGACTGGCTCTCCGACCGATACTCCGATCTTATTTCCGAAGCTATCCGGGAAGTTGCCGGAAAAAGTATTGACTTCATTTTTGAAATCAGTAATCCGTCGGATTTTGACTCACAGACCGAGATTAACTTCAATCCTGTCAGAACGCCGGCGCCCGCACCGCAAAATTCACGGCTGGATTATCCGCTGAATGAACGTTTTCGATTCGATAATTTTGTCGTCGGAAAATTCAACCAATTCGGGCATGCCGCCGCCGTTGCGGTCGCGGAGGCTCCGGGGAAAACACCATATAATCCGCTGTTGATATACGGTGGAACCGGGCTCGGCAAGACGCATCTTGTACAGGCCGTCGGGCATTTTGCCCAGGAGCAATCGCCCAACAAGAAAATTGTTTATGCCACATCCGAAAAATTCACCTCCGACTTCATTAATGCCGTTTCCACCGGGAAGATAACCGACTTCACATCATTGTATCGTTCGGCTGATATTCTGTTGATCGATGACGTTCAGTTCTTTTCCGGAAAAGAATCAACCCAGGAGCAATTCTTTCACACCTTCAATGATCTCTTTCACTCCGGAAAGCAAGTGGTCCTCACTTCGGACCGTCATCCGCGGGATATTAAAGGTCTCGAAGAAAGGCTGCTGTCACGGTTTTCATCCGGCCTGGTGGCTGACTTGCAGCCGCCCGATCTTGAGTCGAGAATTGCCATTCTCAGAAAACATACCGACCAGGAAAAGGTCCTGATTCCTGAGGATGTTCTTTATTTTATCGCCGACAATGTCACCAGCAACGTTCGCGAACTGGAAGGGTGTTTGACCAAACTGCTGGCCTATGCTTCGCTGGAAAAGACTGAAATAGACCGCCACTTTGCCGAACGTGTTCTCGGAAAAGAGATTGTCCGCCCCAAAAGAGAAATTTCCATCACGGAAATTCAGAAGAAAACGGCGGAGATTTTCAGGACAGATCCGGCCATGATGACGGCCAAGAAAAAAACATCCCAAATAGCTCTGGCCCGCCAGGTAGCCATGTATCTTTCAAGAAAGCTGACCGCTTTTTCGCTGAAAAGTGTCGGTGAGGCTTTCGGCGGGCGCGATCATTCCACAGTCATTCATGCCTGCGAAATGATCGCCAAAAGAATTGAAAACGACTACGATTTCAGAGAAAAAATAAATAATCTCGAGGCGGCCCTGCTGGCTTAAGGCTGTCAATAAGCGGTGGTTTAACCGGTGTTCGAAATGTTGAGAAATTTAAGTTGTGGAAAAGAGACAAGATTAAAAACTTTTGTTGACATCCTATACTCAAAGAGGCTATCCTTTTCAGGAGTAGATAAGTTTTTGAAAACGAACACCTAAGACGGATGAAAACAGAATTATTAACATACCAACAGGCATTATTATTATTATATATTATATATATATAGAAAGAATAATATCTATTAGTTGTGTATAACAATGTCGGAGGAAATCATAAATGAAGTTCAACCTATCTAAATCGAGGCTGAGCGGATATCTTCAATCTGTATTGCAGGTAGTTCCAACTAAATCGACTTTACCGATTTTATCGAATGTCATTTTCGAGGCTCTTGAGGATAAGTTAAAAATTTCGGCAACCGATCTTGAGGTGTCAATAACGGCGACTTTCGATTGTGCCGTGGCCAAAAAAGGAATTGCGGTCCTTCCGGGTAGAATATTATTCGATATCATCAAGGAATTGCCCGAATCGGAAATAACATTTGAAGGAACTGCCAGTCGAGTCGAGATCAAAGTTCCCAATGGTTCCTACAAAATAGCCTGTGCCACCGCTGAAGATTTCCCTAAACTACCGGTTGTTAATACCAAGAAGCAGATAAAAATTGAAGGTTCCGATTTTGTCACGATGATCAAAAAGACGACCTTTGCCTGTTCACTGGATGAAACGCGGCCGGCGCTCAATGGTGTTCTCTGGTCCACGAAAGGTGACATGATGACCATGGTGGCCACCGACGGTCATCGCCTGGCCAAGATCTCTATGGAGAATTCCAAACTCAAAGGTGTTTCCGAAGATATTATTATTCCGCCCAAGGTTCTGAATATTATCCCGAAGTTCATCAGTGAGTCCGACGGTGAGATCGGCGTTATTTTCGGCGAAAACAATATCATTTTCAACCTGGATGATATTATCCTGACCTCACGTCTTATCGAGGGACCATATCCGAATTATGAGCAGGTTATCCCCTCCGAGACCGACAAAACAATGTCAATTTCCAAAGATGAACTTTCAGGAGCGGTCAGGCGCATTGCGATATTGTCCAACTCTTTGACGCACCAGGTCAAATTCTCTTTGAAGGGAAACGCTCTGACGATCTCAACGACCAACGCCGATGTCGGTGGCGAAGGCAAGGAAACGATTCCGTGTGAGTATGCCGGCGAGGCTCTTGAACTTGGCTATAACGCCACTTATGTGAGCGAAATTCTCGGCAAAATGGACAGTGACGAAGTAATATTCGGTCTGTCGAATGCGGTTTCCGCGGGCGTTATCTATTCACCCGATATCCCGAAGGAACAGTTTCTCTGTCTGATTATGCCGTTAAGGCTTGCTGACTGATGCTTGTAAAAAGTATCGAATTAAACTTCTTTAGAAATCTTGGCACCACCCGAATTGAATTTTCGGATGGTGTCAATGTTTTTTACGGCAAAAACGGCGCCGGCAAGACCAATCTTCTCGAAGCGGTCTTTGTGCTGATGCTGGCCCGCTCGCCGCGAGGGGTCACCGATTCGGTGATGCTGACCGAGGGCGCCGAATACTATCGTCTCGAAGGGGAGATCGATCTGTCGGGACGGATGCATGAACTGGCCGTGGCCTATCAATCGGGCGGACGAAAAAAAATAACCATCGACAAAATATCCGCGCGGGCATCCGAGCTTTTCGAAACCTGCACCGTCGTATCAACTGCGCCGGAAGATATCGAGCTGCTTTCCGGGCCGCCGTCGAATCGCCGCGAGTTCGTGAATATTTATCTCTCGCAGGCATCGAAAAAATATATGGCCGACCTGATCGATTATCAGAAAGTGCTGGCCCAGAAAAATGCTTACCTGAAGCAGGAAAACAATGCCGGTGAAACACCGTATGATGATCTCCTGATAAAGTACGGCTGTAATATCATGCTGGCGAGAAAGGCATATCTTGATGCCATCGCCGAGAGCGCCGCAAAAAATTATGCGGTGATATCGCGCGGACAAAATCTCAGCCTGGAATATAAGCCGTCAGTCAGAATCGATAATGACGACTGGAGCGAGACGGGCATACAGGATCATTTCGCCGCCAAACTTAGGCGTTATCACGAGCGCGAGAGAGCCATGCAAACGGCAATGGTTGGCCCGCATCGCGACGATATCGATTTCAGCATCAGAAATCTCCCGGCCCGCTCCCATGGCTCGCAGGGGGAGCTGCGAACCTCGGCGGTGTCGCTCAAGCTGGCGGTATTCGATTATCTCAGGAAAGTGCGCGGTGTGAAACCGGTGCTTCTGCTGGATGAAATTTTCGCGGAGCTTGATCCCGGCCGCAAGGAAATGCTGGTGGAGTTGTTCGGCGAGTTCGGGCAGATTTTTCTGACTTCAGCCTCCGAGATACCGGCAACGCTGCTGGCCCGGGCGCGGCGGTTCAAAATCGAAAATGGGGATGTTTTCCCGGAATAAAATGGCTATATTGGGGCTATGCCGAAGCTCAAAGTCATCAACATCGAAAAGTCCTTTGCGGATAAGCAGATTCTTCACAATATAAATCTCGATACCAACGACGGTGAGCTGGTGGTGGTGCTGGGGCCCTCCGGATGCGGCAAATCGACCCTTCTGCGGATTATCGCCGGGCTCGAAACGCCCGACACGGGTGAGATCTGGATCGGTTCCAACCGCGCCGACCGCCTGCCGCCGCGCAAACGCAACGTGGCGCTGGTTTTTCAGAATTACGCTCTCTATTCGCATATGACAGTCGAGCAGAACCTGGCTTTCCCGCTCAAGATCGCCAAAATGGATCGCAAGGAGATCAAGGATCGAGTGCTGGCCACGGCGACGCTGTTGGGGCTCTCGGACCGGCTGGATGACCATCCGGCCAAGCTGTCCGGCGGGCAGAGGCAGCGCGTGGCGCTGGGGCGGGCCATTATCCGCAAGCCGGATCTGTTTTTGCTCGATGAGCCGCTGTCAAATCTCGATGCCGACCTGCGGACACGGATGCGCCGCGAGCTGGTCGAGCTGCAGAAAAATCTGGGAGTGACGACGGTTTATGTCACCCATGACCAGACCGAAGCGCTGACCATGGCCGACCGGCTGGTGGTCATCAAGGATGGGCATGTCAGGCAGATCGGGACGGTCGATGAGGTGTACAACAGGCCGGCCGATACTTTTGTAGCCTCGTTTATCGGGTCACCAAAAATCAACCTGGTCGAGGGATGGATTACCGAAGGGCAGATCAAGCCGTTTCGGATATCGCAGGTGTTCGTGCCGTCCGATTATGCCTCGCAGGAGATTATTGTCGGTATCCGCCCCGAGGATATCATGATCGACCCCGAAGGAAGATACCACGCCACCATCAGGACGGTGGAGTATCTCGGCGACCGCTCGATAATCACCGCCCGGTATATCGACCGGGATATCACGCTGGTGGCCGAACCGGGCAAATTCAAGCCGGACGACAACATCAAATTTTCCATCATCCCCGACAAAGTTCATCTGTTCAGCAAAGAGACGGGCGAGAGTTTGGCGAGAAGGTATTGATTGCAGTTAACGCCGTTTTTCCAGTAATTGAATTTTTAAGTTCTAAGTAAGGCAGGATCCGATATTCCGCATATTGCGGAATGAGTGATCCTGCCTATTCATTGGATTAAAGTTCAGAGACAATTTTTATTTGTTTAAAATCTGCACGAATAGATTCAAGTGCTCCATAAAGCTGTCCTCCGAGTGCGAAGATTGTATCTTGGGAACAATTGTCATGGCAGATTACAGCAGCAAGAAATTGTGCTATTCCAAGGATTCCGTCCTGAGGTATTGTAGACAATGCCTTATCATACACCGGTAATAGAGAATTTATTTCTTCCTGATCGTGGTTATCCAAATAGTCTTGGATGCATCGGTTCATCTGTAAAGCTATATCTATGCCATACTTTTTAATAACCGCCATAGATAGAACGGTGATATGAGCCGCTCTTATGTTTTTCAAATAACTACTATCTGATGCCATTACCACTGCATTGTCCGGCCAAGATTGCTTAAGTTGTAGCCAAAGTGTTGTTTGTTGTGAGCTAAAAAGAAGATCAAGGCGAGTCTTACAATACTCATTTACGGAAATTTTTCGCTTAAAAATCATATTATGTCTCCCAGTCCTATATTCAGGCTTAAAAACAGGGCACGCCTTGCCTCTTAGGTAAAATATGATGTTTTGAGAAAATGGCAAGGGGAAAATGGGTGTGGTGTCGGGTGCCCTTCATGTCATTCAGGATCTGCGACTGAGACCCGTCACCACTTTAGGATAAAAAATAGGCAGGATCGCTGGTCCCGTCTGCGACAGGACTGCGGATCATGCCCTACTGAAGACTGCATCTGACAGCATGGGAATTCAAAATACAAATCATCATCACTTCACGCGTTTGGAGAAGCGGATCCAGGAGAGGGTGAAGAGGGCCACCGCGAATATGCACATGGCCAGAATTTCCGGATAGAGAATGTCGAACGAGGCGCCTTTCATCATAATGGCCCGGATAATGGTCATAAAATAGCGCAATGGATTAAGATGCGTCAGGTACTGCACCGATTGGGGCATGTTCGATATCGGGGTGAAAAAGCCAGCCGTCAGGATGGCGAAAATCGAGAAGAACCAGGCGAAAAACATCGCCTGCTGCTGGGTTTTGGTCATGGTCGAGATAAACATGCCGATCCCGAGTGTCGCCAGAATATAAATAAACGACAAGCCATAAAGCAGCAGCCATGATCCGGCAAAAGGAATGTGGAACCAGATGATGCCGATCAGCAGGGCCAGCGACATTTCCATATAAGCGAGAATGGCATACGGAATTATTTTGCCGAGAATGAAGGCCGGGGTGGTGATCGGCGTCACCATAAGCTGCTCGAGCGTGCCGATCTCGCGCTCGCGAACGATGGCCATGGAAGTCATCGAAACCGTAATCATGGTAATCAACGTGGCGACAATTCCGGGAACCATGAAGAACACCGATTCGCTCTCCGGATTGTAGAGCCGCTTTTCTTTTATTTTGACCGGCATTTTAAAACCGGTAACTTTTTCATTGAAATTGCGCGTGATAACGCCGGCATAACCAAGCGCCACCGCCGCTGAGTTGGCATTGGTACCATCGACGACATATCCCACCTTCACCGGTTTGAAATTAGTAATACTCTCGGAGAAATCACTCGGAATGATCAGGATCGAGCGGAATTTGTTTTTAAGAAATTCAATATCCGAATCGGTCAGGTTCAACTCCGACGAGCCGATATTGAAGTAATCCCCGGCGGACAACGAGCGGATATATTCGCGCGACAACTCGGAGCGGTCGAAATCATAAACGGCCATATCAATATTTTTGACATCGGTGGTGATGGCATAACCGAGCAACAGGAGCTGGACGATCGGCATGACAAAGATGACACGAAGCATCATGCGGTCACGAAAAACCTGGTGGAACTCTTTTCTGATGAGAGCTATAATCGTTCTATACATGTCATCAACCTATTTTCAGCTTGAAGCGTTTAACGGCAATGGCCAAAAGGCCGATGGTCATGGCGATCAGGAAAGCGGCTTCGACCCAGAGAACCTGTATCGACGAACCCTTGAGCATGACACCCCGGATGATCTGGATGAAATATCTGGCCGGTATGAAATGCGTCAACACCTGCAGCACGATCGGCATATTTTTTATTTCAAAGATGAAGCCGGACAGCATCACCGACGGCATGACAGTCAACAACAGGGCAACAAGCATCGCCAGTTGCTGAGTCTTAACCACGGTTGAGATGACGATACCGAGTGACAAAGCGGCGGCGATATAAATAAGCCCGAACAGGAGCAGGGTAGACCCGATAAACGGCACGCCGAAGTGAAAGACCGCAAAAGCGAGAATGAGAAAACCGTCAATTAAGGCCAGGGCAATATACGGAATCACCTTGCCGATAATTATCTGTCTCGGTGTCACCGGCGCGGTGAGAAGCTGTTCCATGGTGCCGGTTTCTTTTTCGCGGGCGATGGTTATCGAGGTCAACAGAGCGGAGATCATCATCAGGATAACGGCGATCAATCCCGGAACGAAGAAATGGGATGATTTCAGGTCGGGGTTGTAGAGCACCTGCTGGGAGATGGTCACGCCCGGTATTTCGAAATTTGGGGGCAATTTGCTTTTGACATACTCACCCAGGATAATATTGGAATAACTCGAAATGGCCGCGGCGGTGTTGGCATCGGCGCCGTCCACCACCAACCCAAGTTCAAACTCGTCTTTGTTATGAATCGCTTCGGCAAAGCCGGACCTGATGGTCAGGACGGCGCCGACATTACCCGTTTTTAGAACGCGCTCGGGGTCGGAGATATCGGGCTGATGTAACGATGGTACAAAATATCCCGAATTGAAAAAATCGGCGCCAAGCTCGCGGGATTCCAGGGTCCGATCGAAATCGATCACAGCCAGTTTGATATTCTTGATGTCGAGATTGATGGCATAACCATACAGGAACGTCATCAATATCGGCATCAGGATGGCAATGACCAGTGAGCGCACGTCACGCAGGATATGGCGAACTTCTTTGGAGGCGATGTTATAAATTTTGTGCATCGGCATCTCTTTCGGTGATCAATTTGATAAACAGTTCCTGGAGATCGGGCTGGTTGTATTTTTGCACCAGTTTTTCCGGGTTGCCGATCTCGATAATTTTGCCGCGATGCATGATGGATATTCTCCGACAGAACTCAGCCTCATCCATATAGTGAGTGGTAACGAACAATGTCGTTCCCTGGTCGGCCAGACGATACAATATTTCCCAGAAACGCCGCCTGAAAACCGGATCGACCCCGCCGGTCGGCTCATCGAGAAAAAGAATCTGCGGGCGGTGCAGAAGCGCCGCCGCCAGGGCCAGCCGCTGGCGCCATCCCAGGGGAAGTGAAGCGCAGGAGCGATCGATAAATTCCGAAAGCGTCAGATATTCCGCCAGTTCATCGATTCGATTTTTAATATCGCGATGATTAAGGCCGTAAACCGATCCGTAAAAAGTAAGATTCTCGCGGCCGGTAAGATCACAGTACAATGAAAACCTCTGCGACATATAGCCGATGCTTCGTTTTATTTTTTCGCTCTCTTTATATATATCCAGGCCGGCCACCGTGCCGCCTCCCGATGTCGGCAGCAGCAGGCCGCAGAGCATCCTGATGGCAGTCGTTTTGCCGGCGCCGTTGGCTCCCAGAAAACCGAAGATTTCGCCTTTTTCGACATCGAGGCTGATGGAATCGACAGCAGTGAAACTGCCGAATTTCCGCGTAAGATTATTTATGGTGACGGCATATTCCATCGGTCATTTGCCTATCTGCTGAATAAAAACATCTTCCAGATCGGGATCGATTTCTTCCAGCATGTCCGGCTCGATACCGACGTTATGAAGCCGATCATGGAAACTGTTAATGGGTGTGTCGGCGGAAGTGTAGAGATGTATGGTGGAACCGAACCGCCGCGAAGAGAGACCCTCGATTTGCTCGAGCTGCGCCATACTTTTCGCCGACGGGAAAAAATCGGCCCGATAGACATTACCGTCAAAGTGCGCCACCAGCTCCTGCGGAGTGCCTTCGGTAAGTTTGCGTCCCTGATAAATAAATATGGCCCGGTCGGCCAGCGCCACCTCATCCATGTACGGCGTGGAGACCATGATCGAAGCACCCTCAGCCTGAAGCTTCTTAAGAATATCCCAGAACTGACGGCGGGAGAGCGGATCAACGCCGGTGGTCGGTTCATCGAGCAGCAGTATTTTCGGATCATGGATAAGGTTGCAGCTCAGGGCCAGTTTTTGTTTCATGCCTCCCGACAGGGCGGATGCCCTCCGTTTGGCGAACGGCCCGAGCCCGGAAAATTTATACAGGGCATCTTTTTTTTGATCGAACCGTTTACGATTGAAGCCGAACAACCCGGCATAGAAAACAAGATTTTCCTCGACCGAAAGATCGGGATAGAGCGAGAACTGCTGCGGCATGTATCCAAGAATATCTTTGATCCTGTCAAATTCGGTTTTATGCATCCGGCCGCCGATGGTAATATCGCCGGTTTCGAAATCGATCAGATTACAGAGGCTTCGGAAGATAGTCGTTTTGCCGGCGCCGTCGGGACCAACCAGGGCCAGCAGTTCGCCCTGACCGACGGTCAACGAGAAATCATCGACCGCCTTAAGGTCGCCGTATTTTTTCGACAGATTATGTACTTCTATGGCATTCATGGTATCGTCACGGAGACCGGCATCCCGATTTTAAGTCTTTCATCCGGGTTGGGGATGGTAATCTTAACGGCATAGACCAGATCGGCGCGGGCCTCTTTGGTCTGGACATTTTTGGGTGTAAATTCGGCCGACGAAGCGATCCAGGTGACAGAGCCGTGCATGATTTCGCCGTTATCTTCCGGGTCGATATCGGCCTGTCCGCCCAGTTTGATTTTGCTCAAATCGGAGGGAGGAAGGTACACTTTTACCCAGACCGTATCGAGGCGCGAGATCTTTATAAACGGCGCCCCCATCCCGACCAGCTCGCCGGCATCGATAAATTTATCGGCGACAATTCCGGTCAGAGGAGAGGTGGGGAAACAATCGGTCATTTGCTTGTCGAGCAGAGCAATTTCGGCCTCTATTTTTTTCAAGTCGGCGCGGGCGGCATTGACCGCGGCATCGGCCTGCTTTTTCGCCAGCCCGGCAAGATTATAGGTATTTTCCGCCTTATCGTATTGCTGTTGATTGACCGAGCCTGATTTTATCAGCGCCGTCATGCGCTCGAATTCCTTACCGGCCAGATCATAGTTGTAGACCGCCTGTTCGCGGTTCAACGAAGCCATCTGCATCTGCGTCATGGCTGCTTGGTGCATGGCGGACGCCTGGTTCAAGCGTAATGAGACGGTGGTGGTATCGATCATGCCAATCGTGTCGCCGATTTTTATTTTATCCCCTTCCTGGTAATACAGCGCTTCGAGCTTTCCGGCGGTTTCGGCCGAGACTATGATCTCGGTCGATTCGATCAATCCCGAGCCGCCGGGCAGAACGTTGTTCTCGCCGCATGATGCAATCACCAGACTGATCAATATTGAAAATATTATGGGGCCGGTTTTCATTTTATAATCCTCCATATATTTTTTCGGAACCAATGGCGTAGAGATGCTCGGTTCGAGCAATGTGGTAATTTATTATCGAGGCCCGGTACTGCTGCTCACTCGAAGTAAGTTCGGCCTCGATTTCGAGCAGACGGTTGACCGTCAGAAGTCCGGCTTTTTGCTTGTTGTCGGCCAGACGGTACTTCTTGCGGACGATGTCATATTCTATTTCGGAGGTGCCAACGGTCTGATAGGCCAGTTTGATTTTTTCCAGGGTGGTCTCGGCCATGATGGTCAGCGATCGCTCCAGGTCATGCCGCTGCATGCGGGCCGATGAAGCCGCCTGACGCGCGGCGTTGGCGGTGTGCGAAGTTCTCCCGCCAAGATTCAGGTTCCAGTTGAGGGCCAGCCCGGCAATCCAGTAATGATCCCACTCGCCATTGAAATAATCGCGATTCGGTTTGCCATAGGAATATCCGGCAAAACCGCTGACCGACGGGAAATACTCAGAACTGTTCAGGCGCGTGGTCTGCTCGGCGGCGCGGATTTTACTGTCGAGCATCTTCAGCTCAGCCCGGTTCGATTTGTCCGATGTGGGTACATTCTGCTCGGCACCGGGCGGCGTAATTGTTTCGGTCAGATCCAGTTCGGTTTCACCCGGTAATCCCAGCAAATTCGCCAGGTTTATCATGGCGGTGGCGACGGCCGACTGTTTTTCCGAAGCGGCCAAAGATACCTGTTGATACGCCAGCTCCGCCTCAAGAATATCGATTGAGTCGGCCAGGCCGCTTTGATAGAGATTATGAACGTTGCTGCGGATAATGTCGACTCGTTTGAGCGATGCCTCCGCCGATGAAGCCACGGCCCCGGCCAGCATGGCACTCAGATATGCCTTGCGGCTGCCATAAGCCGAGTTCAATCGTTCCGCCTCGAGTGCAAAGCTCCCGGCATGCAGATTCTCGGAATTGATTTTGATGTTCGACGAAATCTTTCCACCGGTGAAAAGCGGGACGTTCAACTTGAGATCGGCCTGATAACTGTTCTTCGAGCCGAAATCGCGGCTGCCCATAAGGGGGAATGTTACTGTCGGGATATTGTCCACAAAGCTGGAGCGGGCATCGAGATTGAGTGACGGAAACCGCAGCGATTTGGCCGCTTTGTACTGGTACATGGCGGCGAGTGAATCATACTTCGATGATTCGATATTGTACGAATTCCGCGCCGCCATTTGGATGGCATCGGACAGGGAAAGCGAAACCGCGGCAGGCACCTCACCGCCGAACAGGGTCAGGGATACCAGAAGTAATATAATGACGCTATTATTTCGCAAGAAGGCCGTGCAGGAAAAGATCCGGCACTTCCTTTTTGCGTTTTTGCAAAAATCGCTCTTCATTTTTTATCTCCCACATTTGATTTACAATGGGTGATGCTATAAAATAAAAAATATTCATACCCATGAAGGAAATGATGGCATGTGTGCTGTCCACATCGCGGAACAAGCCGCTTTTCTTTCCCTGATCGATGATGGCCTTCATTTTCTTATGCACTTCCTGCTCCGAAAAGACGGTGGCAAAGGCCTCCTTGAGGCGCCCGCCGCCAACGGCCAGCTCGCGCAGAAAGATGGCCCGAAAATCGCCGGAGCGATAAAACATATCCTGATAAAACGAAGCTATCTTCTCGAGCATCTCCATCGGGTCGCGCGATTCTGCCGAAGCTTTACCCAGAAACGCGGCAATATTGGAAACAACCGCTTTGATGACTTCCTGATACAGCTTTTCCTTGGAGCCGAAGTGGTAATATATCATGGCCTTATTGACACCGGATTTGGCGGCGATACGATCGACCCTTGCCCCGGCGAGCCCGTGGCGGGCGAACTCGGCGCGGGCGGCGATCAGGATTTTTTCCGCCGATATTTCGCCCCGCCCCTTGCGATCCGCTGATATTTTATCTTTCTTCATAATAAAACCAACCATTTAGTTTAACTAACCAATTAGTTAATAAATTATGCGACTTTGTCAAGCGGTTTTTTAAAGAAGCATTAAAAAAATTCAAGATTATCATGTAATCTGGTGATTGATTGTGGCTTGCAGGGGCGGGCTTGAAACCCGCCGTGTTCTTCACTAAAACTATTTTAGTGGTAGGTTTCGACAATTTCATGACTTGTCAAAGATCCTGAGCTTCGAAGGAATTTCCCGATGTCAATCGGGGAATTGTGACCTAAACCATAAATTTTCTCTTTGCCATTCCCTCTAAACATCATATTTTATATAAGTGGGATACCACATCTTAGAATGACAGCTCGGCATAAGTCCATAGGCAAGAAAGTATCTAAAATAGTAGATACCGTCTTAACTGTCAAGGGCATAGTTAGGATTAAAGGGTAAATTGTTTTTCAACATTGCCCGGATCATCATCAGTAGTTTTTTCATAAC